>DASSQL010000023.1:0-7189 GCA_035702525.1 Ornithinibacter sp.
CCCGCGGCCGGCCAGCAGCAGCGCGATGGCGACGACGACGGTCACGGCCACGACGACCGGCCAGATCAGCGGCGACGTGTGCGGCATCCCGAACATCTCGCGGATCTCGTTCTGCCAGCCCACCAGGCGCCAGCCGTTCCACACCGCTCCCCACGCGCCCACCCCGACGAGGACCCAGAGCGCGACCGTGCGGGCCCGGCCCCGCAGGCCCGGGATGCCGAGGTACCGCCAGAGCGCCGCGGCTCCCGCGCCGAGCCCGTAGCCCACGGCCACCGTGACGCCCGAGACCAGGCCCTGCAGCCACGCGGCCCGGGGCAGCAGCGAGGGAACGAGGGAGGCCGCGAAGAACCACGTCGCGGTGGTGACGCCGACACCGGACAGCACGCGGTCGAACGGCCGCTCCGGCCGCCCGAGCCCGGGCACCAGAGGGCTCTGCCGCACGCGGTGCGCGGCGTTCTCGACGAGCGCGGCGGTCACGACGCTCCTTGCCTGGTTCGGATGGTGCCCTCATCAGGGTAGGCGCCGGGCGTGCCGGGGCACACGGCGTTTCGCCGATGCGGCGCCGGTTCCGGGGTCGCGTCAGGGGTTCCCCGGATGCCGCGGCGCCCCCTGGGCGACGACCAGGCGCTGGGCTGCCGGGGCGCTTCCGTCGTCGTGGGTGAGAGGGTGACGACAGGAGGTGGTCCGCGTGAGTGACGTGAGCGAGCAGGTCGTCGTGACCCGCAACGAGGACGAGTCGCGGTGGGAGGCCCGGATCGGTGGCGAGCTCGCCGGGTTCGCGGCCTACCAGCTGACCGACGAGCTCGTGGTGTTCACCCACACGGAGGTCGACCCGGCGTTCGAGGGCAAGGGGGTGGGCGGGGCGCTCGCCCGCCAGGCGCTCGACGAGGTCGCGGAGGCCGGCGACCGCAAGGTCATGCCGTTGTGCCCGTTCATCAAGGCGTGGATCATCCGACACCCCGACTACAAGCGGCTCGTGTACGGCGCGTAATCCGCTGGCGGCCCGTCGCCGCCCGGGTGATGATGGACGGACCATGGAGATCTGACGCCACGCCCCCGCTCGCGCCCGCGGCACCAGCCCGGCGAGCCCGGTTCCACCGTGGAGTCACCCGTGTCATCGACCCAGCCCATCGTCGTCCGTGACCTGTCCGTCGCGTTCGACGGCCGACCCGTGCTCGACGGGGTCGACCTCACCGTGCCACCCGGCCACCGGGTCGGCCTGGTCGGCGAGAACGGCTCCGGCAAGTCGACGCTGCTCGCGTGTGTCGCAGGGCGGCTCACCCCGGATGCCGGGTCGGTCACCGTCCCCGCCGACCTCGGCCACCTCCCGCAGGACGGTGGCCTCGACCCCGGCGCCACCGTCGGTGACGTGCTGCACCGTGCCCTCGACCCGCTGCACGCGATGACGCGGGAGGTGGAGCGGTCCGCGGAGCTCGTGGCACGGCATCCGGAGAACGTCTCTGTCGCAACGCGATTCGATGCCGTCTTGGAGGAGGCAACCATGCACGCTGCTTGGGACGCCGACCGCCGCACCGACCTGGCCGCCCAGCGACTGGGCGTCGAGCGGCTGCCGCGCGAGCGGCGCGTGGTCGAGCTGTCGGGCGGCGAGCGGTCGCGGCTCGCGCTCGCGGCCCTGCTCGTGCGCCGCCCTGCGGCCCTGCTGCTGGACGAGCCGACCAACCACCTCGACGACCCCGCCCTGGAGTTCCTCGAGGCGGAGCTGCGCGAGATGAGCGGAGCGGTGCTCGTCGCGACCCACGACCGGGTGCTGCTGGACGCGGCCTGCACCGGTGTCGTCGACCTCGACCCGAGGCACCGCGGCGTGGACGGGCGCGGTGGCGGCACGTGGACCGGTGCCTACTCGGAGTACCGCGCGGCCAGCACCGCGGCGCGGCGCCGGTGGCAGGAGGCGCACGCCCGACAGGGCGACGAGCTCGCGGAGCTGCGCGAGTCCGCCGGGCGAGGCGTCGGCGGGGTGGCGCCGGGGCGTGGGCCGCGCGACAACGACAAGTTCGTGCACGCCTTCAAGGGGGCGCGCGTGCAGACGGCTGCGGCCCGCCGGTCGCGCGACGCCGGGCAGCGCATCGAACGGATCCTGCGCGACCCGGTGCCGCGCCCGCCGGTACCGCTGCGGTTCGCGGGTGGGCTGGGGTCCGCCGGCGGGGGTGTCGACGGCGGTAGGGGCCGGGTGACCGTGCGTGGCCTCGTCGTGCCCGGCCGGCTGCGGCTCGAGCGGCTCGATGTCGCACCCGGTGAGCACCTGCTCGTCACCGGTCCGAACGGCAGCGGGAAGTCCACGCTGCTGCGCGCGCTCGCGGGCCGGCATCCGGTGGCCGGGGTGAGCGTGAGCGGGACGGTGGCGCGGCTCGCCCAGGACACCGTCTTCGCGGATCCCGCCCGCTCACCCCAGGCGGTCGCGGCGGCAGCCCTCGGTGTTGCCGAGGACGAGGCCCGGGCCGCCGCGGTGCCCCTGGGCCTGCTGCACCCGCGCGACCTGAGCCGGCCGGTCGGGGTGCTCAGCGTCGGGCAGCAGCGGCGGCTGGCCCTGGCGCTCGTGGTGCTGGCGGCGCCGGACGTGCTGCTGCTCGACGAGCCGACCAACCACCTGTCGCTGCGACTGGTCGACGAGCTCGAGGACGCCGTCGACGCCAGCCGGGCGACGGTGCTCGTCGCGAGCCACGACCGGTGGCTGCGGCGCCGCTGGGGCGGCAGGGAGGTGCACCTCGACGTCGTCGCGGGCGGTTCGAGGTGATCTTCTGGCGCGCGAGACCAGGACATCACCTCGAACCGCTCGAGCAGGCGCCGCACCCGGGGTGACGATCTGGGTGCGGCCCGATCGTCATCACGGTGAGCGCCCCGAACAGGGCGGCGTTCGTACCATCGACACCAGAGACGAAGGAGAACCAGCGATGCGCTACCTGCTGCTGATGAACTACGCGGAGCCCGAGCCGGGCGCCATCCCCGAGGAGGCCATCCAGGAGACCCAGGACGCCTTCGGCGCCTACGGTAGGGCCCTGCAGGAGGCCGGCGTGCTCGTCGCCGCCGAGGTGCTCACCTCGCAGGCCTCGACCACCACCCTCACCCTGCGCCGTGGCGCGCTCGACGTGCAGGACGGCCCGTTCGCCGAGACGAAGGAGGCACTGGCCGGGGTCTTCGTCGTCGACGTGCCCGACCTCGACGCCGCGCTCGGCTGGGCCGAGAAGTGCCCCGGCGCCCAGTTCGGCGTCATGGAGGTGCGGGCCACCACCACGTCGTTCATCGACGGCACCTGGACCGCGAGCTGCCCCCTGTGACCGAGCCGCCCCCGGCGGCACCCCACCGTGCCGCGCTGGTGCGGGCCGAGCTCGCGGCCCGCACCAGCTACGGCCGGCTGCTGGCCCTGGTCGCGGCCGGCACCCACGACATCGCCGGCGCCGAGGACGCCCTCGCCGACGCCTTCGAGCGGGCCCTGCGCAGCTGGCCGGTCGACGGCATCCCCGACCGCCCCGACGCCTGGCTGCTCACCGTCGCGCGCAACCGGCAGCGCGACCGCTGGCGCTCGGCCGAGGCGACCCGCACCACCACCCTCGACCCCGACGCCCACGCCCCGGTACACCTCGACGACGTCGACCCGGATGCCGTGCCCGACCGCCGCCTCGAGCTGATGCTGGTCTGCGCCCACCCCGCGATCACCGTCGGCGACCGCACCCCGCTCATGCTCAACACGGTGCTCGGCTTCACCGCCGAGCAGGTCGCCCGCAGCTACGCGGTGCCCGCCCGCACCATGGCGACCCGGCTGGTGCGCGCCAAGCGCCGAATCCGCGACAACCGGATCCCGTTCCGGCTGCCCGACCGCTCGCAGCTGCCGGACCGGATGGATGCCGTGCTCGCCGCGGTGTACGCGGCGTACGTCATCGAGTGGTCGACCGGCCCCGGCGAGCGCGACCTGCCACCCGAGGCCCTGCACCTCGCCGAGGTGCTGGCCGAGCTGGCCCCCGACGACCCCGAGGTGCGCGGCCTGGCCGCCCTCGTGGAGCTCTCCGCGGCCCGGCGCCCGGCCCGCGTGGGTACCGACGGGCGGTTCGTGCCGCTCGCCTCCCAGGACACCGCCCTCTGGGACGCCGACCTCGTCGCCCGCGCCCACGACCACCTGCGCGCCGCCCACCCCGCCCGCGTCGTCGGTCGTTACCAGCTCGAGGCGGCGGTGCAGGCCGTGCACTGCGCGCGACGCGAGACCGGGCGCACCGACTGGCCGACCCTGCTCGAGCTGCACCGGTCCCTGGCGGTCGTCGCCCCCAGCCTGGGCAGCGCCACGGCGCTCGCGGCGGTCACCGCGGAGGTCGAGGGGCCGGCTTCCGGGCTGGCCCTGCTCGACGCGGAGGCCGGGCGCACGGTCCGCTTCCAGCCCGCCTGGGCGACCCGGGCCGAGCTGCTCCGCCGGCTCGGCCGCGACGCCGAGGCGGAGGTCGCGTACGACCACGCCATCGCCCTGACCCACGAGACGCCCGAGCGGCGCCACCTCGAGCACCGCCGCGCGACGCTGCCCGGTTGACCCGGTCGCAGCACCTTCGACAGCCGTCGTCCGCGCGGCGCAGCACCCCCATGGCGGAGGCGTCGTCCGCGTACCTTGGCGCCATGCCCGCCTCCATCCTCGCCCTCGGCGCGAGCGACTTCATCCAGCTGACGACCTTCCGCCGCACCGGTGAGGGCGTGCCGACACCGGTCTGGGTGGTGCCCGACGGTGACGCGCTGGCCGTGTTCACCCCGGCCGGCACGGGCAAGCTCAAGCGGATCGGGCACACCCCGCGGGTGGCCGTGGCCGAGTGCAGCCGGCGCGGTCGCGTCGCCGACGACGTCGTGCCGGTCGAGGCCCGCGCGACGACCACCGCCGACCCGGCGGAGGTCGACCGGGTCACCCGGCTGCTCGCCGACAAGTACGGGTTCCAGTTCACGGTGTTCATGCTCGTCGAGCGGGTGTTCGCCCGCGGCGAGCGGCGGCGCGAGGTCATCCACATCGTGCCCGCGCCCGTCGCCGTCGAGGCCGACCCGCGGTGACGTCCGCGTCCGGCGGCGGGCAGGCACCCGGCATCCGGCTGCTGCTCATGTCGGACACGCACCTGCCGCTGCGGGCCAAGGACCTCCCGGAGCCGCTGTGGGCCGAGGTCGACCGGGCCGACGTCGTGGTGCACGCCGGCGACTGGGTCGACGTCGCGACGCTCGACCGGCTCCAGGCGCGCAGCCGTGAGCTGCTGGCCTGCTGGGGCAACAACGACGGCACCGAGCTGCGGGCCCGGCTACCGGAGGTCGCCCGCGCGACGTTCGACGGCGTGCGCGTCGCCGTGGTGCACGAGACGGGCAGCAAGGAGCGGCGTGACGAGCGGATGCGCGCGGCCTACCCCGACACCGACCTACTCGTCTTCGGGCACAGCCACATCCCCTGGGACACAACCTATTCGGGGCTGCGACTGCTCAACCCCGGCTCACCGACCGACCGGCGTCGCCAGCCGCACTGCACCTGGATGACGTGCCGGCTGGCCGGCGGTGCGGTGCACGACGTGGTCGTGCACCGCCTCCCGACGCCTCAGGCCGGGGCGTCGGCGAACCGCAGGTAGGGGCGCACCTCGTCGACGTTGGCGAAGCGCTCCTGCGCGTCGGCGGTCGAGATGGTCGGCGCGACGATGACCCGGTCACCCGGGACCCACTCGGCCGGGGTGGAGATCGGGGCACCGTCGGTCGCCTGGAGGGCGTCGAGGGCGCGCAGGATCTCGGTGAAGTTGCGGCCCACCGACTTCGGGTAGGTGATCGTCAGCCGCACCTTGTCGTTCGGGTCGATGAGGAAGACCGAGCGCACCGTCGAGGTGTCGCCCTCCCCGGGGTGGATCATGTCGTAGGCCTGCGCCACGGCCCGGTCCTGGTCGGCGATGATCGGGAAGTCGACCGGCACCCCGGCGACCTCGGCGATGTCCGGGATCCAGCGGTGGTGGGCCTCGATGGAGTCGACCGACACCGCGATCGGCTTGGCGTTGCGCGCGGCGAACTCGCCCGACAGGGCCGCCGTGCGGCCGAGCTCGGTGGTGCAGACCGGCGTGAAGTCGGCGGGGTGGCTGAACAGGACCGCCCAGGAGCCGCTCTTCCACTCGTGGAAGGAGAGCAGACCGACGGTCGTCTCTGCGGTGAAGTCGGGCGCGGTGTCGCCGAGGCGGATGGACATTTATCACTCCTGGTTTGGATAACAGTTATCCGACGTTATCGAGTGCGGATGCCGTGCGTCTCGGCCTGCCCGCATCGTGGGCACCCGCTCGGGTCAGGAACGAAGAAGCGGGGCGTGGGTGACGCCGCCTAGTCTGAGCGGGCCGTGAGACGACGGTGGGGGCCGCGTCCCGGCATCCGCCCGACCCGAGGAGAGACGCCCGATGGCGACCAGCCCGCAGACCACGACCCCGGCGGTCGCCGACCGCCACGACCTGATCCGCGTCGAGGGGGCCCGCGAGAACAACCTGAAGAACATCAGCGTCGAGCTGCCCAAGCGGCGCCTCACCGTGTTCACCGGGGTGTCCGGGTCGGGCAAGAGCTCCCTGGTGTTCGCGACCATCGCCGCCGAGTCGCAGCGGATGATCAACGAGACCTACAGCGCCTTCGTGCAGGGGTTCATGCCGAACCTGTCCCGCCCCGACGTCGACCACCTCGAGGGCCTGACGACCGCGATCATCGTCGACCAGGAGCGGATGGGGTCCAACCCCCGCTCCACGGTCGGCACCGCCACCGACGCCAACGCGATGCTGCGCATCCTGTTCAGCCGGCTCGGCACACCGCACGTCGGCCCGCCCACCGCCTTCTCGTTCAACGTCCCCACCCGCACGGCGAGCGGCGTGATGTCCACCGACAAGGGCGGCCGCGTCGAGAAGGCCGTGGTCAAGGCCGCCGTCTACCTCGGCGGCATGTGCCCGCGCTGCGAGGGCATGGGCCACGTCAGCGACATCGACCGCACGGCGCTCTACGACGACACCAAGTCGCTGCGCGAGGGCGCCCTCACCGTGCCGGGGTACTCGATGGACGGCTGGTACGGCCGGCTGTTCGAGGGCATGGGCCTGCCCATGGACAAGCCCATCGCGTCGTTCACCGCCAAGCAGCTCGACACGATGCTCTACGCGCCCCCGACCAAGATCAAGGTCGAGGGCGTCAACCTCACCTTCGAGGGCATGATCCCCCG
>DASSQL010000024.1:0-8735 GCA_035702525.1 Ornithinibacter sp.
CGGCGGGGAGCCCTCGAGCTCGGCGGCCAGCACGAGGCACTTGCTGCGCATCTTCGGCCAGTCCTCGACCGACTGCCGCACGTCCTCGAGCACGTCGCGCACGGTGCGCTCGAGCAGCGCCCGGCGGTCCTCGTCGCTCTCGCGGTCGATCGAGAGCAGCATCCACGACTCGGCCAGCTCGCCGACGGCCACCTTGACCTTCTTGCCGGTGACGTCGCGGGGCACGACCTGCTCGAGGTCGCCCGCGGCGTCGCGGCTGACCACGAGCTGGGGGTGCACGATCAGGTGGATGTCGATGCCGGCGTTGACCAGCGCGCCGGTCACCGAGTCGACGAGGAAGGGCATGTCGTCGGTGACGATCTGGATGACGGTGCGCGCGTTCGACCAGCCGTCGACCTCGGTGCTCGGGTTGTAGACGCGCACGTTCGCCACACCGGGCAGGCGGTGCCGGGCCAGCTCGAGGTGGCTCGCGGCCGCACCGGCGTAGACGTCGGCGGTCCGGGAGGTCAGCTCGTCGAGCGGCACGTGCCGGAAGTAGCGGGCGACGAACTCGGCTCCCCCACCGTCTGGCGCTGCCTCCTCGAACGCTGCTGCGATCGACGCGAGGACGTCCTCACGGGTGCGGGCCAAGGTGGTCGACATGGTGCGGTGGCACTCCTTCGTCGCTGCTCGCCGGACACGGCGGGACACGCCTTCGTGTCCGCGCCCGAGCCTATCCACTCCGGGTGGGTGCTCCGGCCCGCGAGGGGGACCCAGGTGTCTCGCAGGCGGGACAGTTCGGGCCGGGCGCGACGGCGGCGGTGAGGGCACGGCATCCGGATGCCGTGTGGGGGGCCCGCGCGGGGCTACCCGGCGCCGATCCGCCCGGCGATGATGCTGGTGACGATGACCGAGGTGATCGTGACGGTGGAGAACCCGGCGATGATCATCTTCGGCAGGATCTCGTGCTCGATGGCGGCCACCTCCTCGGGGGTCTCACCGGCACCCTTGGCGGCCTCCTGCGACAGGATCATCGTCCCCGGGAAGCCGTAGAGCGAGGTGAGCCCGATGGCCACCGACATCGGGATGCTGTAGCCGAGCAGCTTGCCGACCAGCGCCGAGAACCCGGCGATGCCGGCGACCCCGAAGACGAACACGAGGATCAGCGGGAAGGCCAGTGCCTTGAGGTCGGCGACCTGCACGGTGGCCAGGGGCCCGAAGACCAGGATCATGATCGCGAGCATCATCAGGCCGAGCGAGTCGATGCCGGCCAGCACCGAGGGCTTGAAGACGCCGAAGGTGCGCAGCAGGACGCCGAAGACGAGGGCGACGACGAAGGTGTTGAGGATGCCGTCGGTGAGGTTGTTGATGCCCAGGGAGACGAGCACGACGACACCGACCACGAACAGGGTCCCGGGGGTGTTGCGGAAGGGGCCGGGCAGGATCGACCTGCCGGCGGCGCCCTCCTCCTCGGCCTCGACAGCGGCCAGGTTGCCGGCGCGGTACTCGCCCTTGAGTCGGGCGGCCTCGCGCCGCAGGATGATCGAGGTGAGCGGGAAGCCGATCAGCCCCTGCAGGGCGGCGATGAGCACCGGGAAGATGGCGATGGCCGTGAGGCCGACGCCGAGCGCGGCCTCCTGCACGATGATCACCGAGATGGTGCCCCCGCTCAGCGCGCCGGTGCCGGCGACGACGAAGTCGAGGGCCTGCGCGTAGCCGTCGGCGGCGCTGCCACTGATCCGGTGGCCGAAGACGAGGCTCGCCAGCCAGAGCGCGATACCGATGCCGAGCACCGTGGAGGCACCGATCAGGAACGTCCTCCACTGCTTCTTGAAGTCGTCCAGGCTGATCATCGTGCCCAGGTGCACGATGATGAAGCCGACCACGACGCCGGCAAGGGCCAGCAGCGACGAACTCGCGAGCAGGTCGTCCGGGAAGATCCCGGTGAGGAAGCCGACCAGGAAGATCAGCGAGGCCACGAACAGCGACGACAGCAGCGACTTGGTCTTCTTGGCGACGAACTCGCTGACCGTCCAGACGGCCATCACGACGACGAATGCGACCACCGGGTTCGTCGCGCTCATGTGGACCTCCTCAGGTCTTGGTTCGATGATCCAACCACGCGCGCGTCGGCGCTCGTCGAGGCTTCCACGCGTGGCAACACCTCTAGAACCGCCAGACGAACGGCACCCAGAGCACGGCCACGGCGAGGAAGAGCAACAGCAGCGGCAGGCCGAGCTTCCAGTAGTCGTCGAACCGGTAGCCGCCGGGCTCGAGCACCATCGTGTTGGCCGGCGTCGCCACGGGCGTGAGGACCGAGGCAGCGCCCGAGATGCCGAGCGCCATCATGAACGGCAGCGGCGAGGCGCCCAGGTCGGCGGCGACCACTGCCGCGATCGGCACCATGATCAGCACCGTCGCGGTGTTGCTGATCAGCTGACCGAGCAGCATGGTCAGCACGCACACGGCCAGCAGGGCCAACCGCGGTGAGGCGGAGCCGACCAGGTCGAGCAGCCGGGTGGCGATGGCGTCGGCGGTTCCGGTGGACACGAAGGCCGTCGACAGCGGGATCATCCCGGCCACCAGCACGACGGTGGTCCACGAGACCGCCCGGTAGGCCTGGGTCGAGGTGAGCACCCCGGTGAGCACGACCGCACAGGCGGCGAGAAGCCCGGCGATGGCGGCGGGCACGACGCCCGTGGCGAGCAGCAGCACCATCGCGGCCAGGATGACGATCGCCCGCTTGGCGCCGCGGCCGAGCGGCACGCCGCGGCGCAGCACGGCGGGGTCGTGCACGACGAGCACCTCGGAGCCGCCGGTGGTGTGCTCCTGGAGCTTCTCCCAGGTGCCGCTGAGCAGCAGGGTGTCGCCCGCCCGCAGGGTCTCCTCGTGACCCTCGAGGGGGTCGCCGGACCGCTGCACCGCGAGCACCACGAGGTCGCCGCTGGGGGTGGCCATGCCGGGGAAGAGGTGCTGGCCGATCAGCGGCGACCTGGGCGCCACCACGACCTCGGTGACCCCGCGCTCGGTGCCCACCAGGTCACCGTCGGGCAGGGCGTACTGGGAGCGCAGCGCGTCGGTGAGGTCGCCGAGGTCCTGGGGCAGCGTCGCCGGCGTGCGGTCGGGCAGCAGTCGCCGACCGAGGACCACGATGAGCAGCACCGTCCCGGCGAGCAGCGGAACCCCGGCGAGCGCGAACTCGAAGTACCCGAAGTGGCGACCCCCGGCATCCGCTGCCGCGTCGCTGACGATGATGTTCACCGGGGTGCCGGTCAGCGCGAGCATCGACCCCGCGTGCGCCGAGAAGGCGAGCAGCATCAGCATCTGCGACGGTGACAGGGCCGCCCGGGTCGCCACGACGACGACGACCGGGATGAGCGCGGCCACCGCGCCGTTGACGCTGATCAGTGCCGTGAGCCCGGCCACCAGCAGGCAGACCACGGTGAGCAGCCGGCCCCGTTCGGTGCCACCGCGGGCGATCAGCTGCTGGCCTGCCCACGCCGTGACCCCCGTGGAGTCGAGGGCCTCCCCCACGACGAAGAGCGTCGCGATGAAGATCACCGTCGGGTCACCGAAGCCGGCCAGGGCCTGGTTGAGGTCGAGGATGCCGGTGAGCCACAACGAGACCGACACACCGATCGCGACTATCCCCAACGGGATCCGGTTCGACATGAAGGCGACGACGGCCAGGGCGAGAATGACCAACGTCGTCGCCACCGGGCTCATGCGCGCGACTCTAGCCCGGCGCGACGCAGGGTGTCCGAGAGCCCGTGACCGGCGTGCGGCTCGGCGCTAGGGTCGTGGTCAGCCGACCCTTGGAGCCAACGATGTCCCGCAACCCCAGCCTGCTCATCCCCGCCGACTACAGCCCCGTGCCGTCCGAGAGCACGGTCGTCGACGTCTCGGCTGTGGCCGCCCTCGACCCGTCGGCCCTCGACGCCGTCGCCGTGCTCGTGCACGCTGACGGCGACCTGCCGGGCGACCTGGGCACCGACCTCGACCGCCCGGCGCTGACCGCCGCCGGCTTCGACGGCTCGATCGGCTCCAGCCTCGTCGTCCCCCGCGTCGACGGGCCGGTGCTCGTGCTCGTCGGCGCCGGGCCGAGCGGAGTGCTCGACGCGGCCGCCGTCCGGGATGCCGTGGCCGTCGCCGCCCGCGCCACGGCGCGCACCGAGGGGCGGCTCGGCATCCGGGTTCCGCCGACGGGCGTGGGCGCGGCGGCCGCGGGCCAGGCCGCCACCGAGGGTGCCCTGCTGGCGCGCTACCGGTTCACCGCGCTGCGCACGACGCACCCCGAGAAGCCGCTGACCCACCTGGTGCTGGCCCTCGACGGCGCCGACGTCGACGAGGTCGCCGTGGGGGTGTCGACCGGCGTCGTCACCTCCCGCGCCGCAGCCATCGCCCGCGACCTGGCCAACGGCCCGCCCGGGCACCTCACGGCATCCGCCATGGCCGACGTCGCCGTCGAGCTGGGGGCGCGGTACGGCTTCGAGGTCGAGTCGTTCGACAAGGAGCAGCTGATCGAGCTCGGCTGCGGCGGCATCCTCGGCGTGAACGCGGGCAGCACCGAGGAACCGCGCATGGTCAAGCTGCGCTACGTGCCGACCGGCGAGCCCACCGGGCACCTCGGGCTGGTCGGCAAGGGGATCATGTACGACTCCGGCGGCATCAGCATCAAGCCCTCGGACCCGATGCACCTGCTGATGAAGATGGACATGGGTGGGGCGGCCGCGGTGCTCGGCGCGTTCGTGGCGCTGCGCGACCTGGGCACGACCAGCGCGGTGACCGGCTGGCTGATGTGCACCGACAACATGCCGTCCGGCTCGGCCTACAAGCTCGGCGAAGTGCTGACCGCTCGGGGCGGCCGCACCGTCGAGATCAAGAACACCGACGCCGAGGGCCGCCTCGCGATGATGGACGCGCTGGTGCTGGCGGTCGAGGAGGGCGTCGACGCGATCATCGACATCGCGACGCTCACCGGGGCCGTGCTCGTGGCGCTGGGCCAGTCGACGGCCGGTCTGTTCGGCAACGACCGCGAGCTCGTGGGGCTGGTCAAGGAGGCCGCGCAGGCCACCGACGAGCCGGTCTGGCAGCTGCCGCTGGAGAAGAAGTACCGCAAGCAGCTCGACTCCGAGGTCGCCGACATCTCCAACCTGGGCGGCCCGTTCGCCGGGTCCACGACGGCCGCGCTGTTCCTGCAGGAGTTCGTCGGCGACACCCCCTGGGCGCACGTCGACATCGCCGGCACCATGCAGGTCGACGCCGACGAGGCCTGGCGGTCCAAGGGTGCGACCGGGTTCGGCGCGCGGTTGCTCGCGGAGGTGGCGCGCGGTTACACGGCCGGAAGCTGAGCCCTCTCGCTGCTCGGCGCCGCCGCCCTTGCCCGCCTACTCGGCGATGACGTCGAGGGTGGTCACCGTCGGGTCGGCGGCGTAGGCGATCCGGCTGCCGGCCGCCCGGGCGGCGCGCAGGGCGTCGACCGCGTCGAGCGTGACCTCCTCGCCGGGCGCGAGCACCGGGATTCCAGGAGGGTAGGGCGCGACCAGCTCGGCACTGACCCGTCCCACCGCCTGCTCCACGGCCACGCTCTCGCGCGGGGCGAAGAAGGCCTCGCGCGGGCTGGTGACGGTGACCGGGTCGACCGCCCAGACCCCGGAGGTGACGACCGGGCGGGGGTTGCCCCGGTGCCGCTCGACCGACTCGACCAGGGCCACGGCGAGGTCGACCAGGCCCTCGGGGGTGTCGGCGAGGGTGACCATCGCGACGACGGTGTCGCGGTCGGCCATCTCGACCGGCATCCCGCGGGCCAGCAGGTCGGCCTCGACCGCGTTGCCGTCGGCCCCCGTGCCCGGCAGCACGAGGGTCAGCCGCATCGGGTCGACCCCGGGGCCGTCGAGCACGACCAGGCCGGGTACCCGGGCGAGCCGTTCGCGCACGGTCGCCACGGCCTCGATGACCGGGCCGAGCAGTGCCTCGCCGTCGCGCTCGAGCAGGGCGCGGGCGGCATCGATGCTGGCGAGGATGGCGCCCGACGGGCTGGTCGTGGCGGTGGCCTCGACCCCGGCGTCGAACCGGGCCCGACCGATCCGCCTGCTGCTCGCCAGCACGAGGGCACCCTGCGACCAGGCCGGGAGCGCCTTGTGCGCGCTGGTCACCAGGGCGTCCGCCCCGGCGGCGAGTGCGTGTGGCGGCAGCGCGGGGTGGAAGCCGAGGTGCGCGCCCCAGGCGGCGTCGACCACGAGCGGGATGCCGTGCCGGTGCGCCACCGTGGCCAGGCCGCGCACGTCGCCGACCGTGCCGACGTAGGACGGGTCCCCGACGAACACCGCCTTGGCGTCGGGTGCGCCGGCGAGCGCGGCCTCCAGGGCGGCGGCCGAGACGCCGAGCGGGAGCCCGTGCGTGGCGTCGACGTCGGGCCGAAGCCACACCGGTTCGAGGCCGGCCAGCACCAACCCGAGGAGCATCGACCGGTGCAGGGTGCGTGCCACGACGACCCGGTCGCCCGGCCGCGCCACGGCCAGCGCCATGGCCTGGTTGCCGTGCGTCGAGCCGCCGACCGAGAACCGGCAGAGGTCGACTCCCCAGAGCGCGGCCGCGCGCCGCTCGGCCTCGGCGACGACACCGCGGGCGAGCTTCATCGTGTCGAGCCCCGCGTAGAGCGGCACGTCGCCCGCGACGACGTCGCCGACGAGGTCGTGCCGCTGCTTGTGCCCGGGGATGGTGAACGGCGTGGGCGCCTCCTCCTGGAAGCGCAGCCAGGCGTCGAGCAGGGGTGCCTCGCCGCGCAGCCGTCGCGGGTCAGTGGGCATGCTCGGCCGCCCACCGGCTGACCGCCGTGGTCAGGGCGACGGCGTACCGCCGCACCTGGTCGAGGTCGACCCACTCGTCGGCCGCGTGCAGGCCGCCGCCGGCGGGGCCGCAGACCAGGGCGGGGATGCCGGCCGCCTGCCAGAGCGGTGCTTCCATCCAGTAGGGAGCATGGAGCCGTTGCGGCACACGGTGTTCCGTGGCCGCGTCGGCCAGCGCTGCCTCGAGGGCTGCGGAGAGGGAGGCGGCCGGGCCGTGCGCGTCCAGGCGCCACGGCTCGCGCGCGATCACGAGCCGGGCCGTTCCCTCGACCGTGTCGTCGGTGGCCTTGAGGTCGGCGAGCAGCTGCTCGACCTCGACGAGAGCGTCCTCCGATCGCTCCCCCGGGACGGTGCGCCGCTCGACCAGCACCCGGGCCGAGCGGGCCAGGACGAACGGCGAGTCGCCGCCGGAGGCGACGGTGGCCATCAGCGACGCGCCGCCCTCGCCGAGCTCGGTGTCGCGCTGCTCGACGGCCACGAGCAGGCGACCGAGGTGGGCGACCGCGTTCACCCCGAGCTCGGGCTGCGACGAGTGGGCGGCCCGACCGGTGAGGGTGACCTCGACCAGGGCGTAGCCACGCAGGCTTGCGGTGATGGCCAGCCAGGTCGGCTCGCCCACGACGGCGACGTCCGGGTGCACCCCGAGGCCGGGCAGGGCGGCGAGCACCGCCTCGGCACCGGTGCTGGCGTCCTCCTCGTCGGCGACGAGCGCGAGGACGACCTGGACGGGGGCGGCCTGCGCGGCCAGCGCCTCCGCGGCCACCACCATCGCCGCGACGCCGCCCTTCATGTCGCTCGAGCCCCGGCCGCTGAGTCGGTCGGCCTCGACGGTCGGGGTGAACGGGTCGGGCATGCCCTCGACGCCGACGGTGTCGAGGTGACCGGTGAGCACGACGGTGGGTCCGGCCTGGCCGGTCCGTCCGGCGGGGCCGATGGCCACCAGGCTCGGCCGGTCGTCGTGCCCCGGGGCGGTGATCACGTGGGTGACGAAACCGCTGCGCTGCAACCGGTTCCGCAGGTGCTCGACGACGGCGGCCTCACCGGCGGCGCCGGGGACCAGGCCGGGGTTCACCGAGTCGATGGCCACGAGCTCCGCTGTCAGCCCTACGGCGGCATCGCCCAGCGCACTGGTAGCGAGGTGATTCGAGGCGCCGTCCGGCAGGACGTCGGCGCGGTCGTCGATGGCCACCCGGTGACCCTACGCCGACAGCCCCGAGCGCGCCTGTGGGTAACCTCGCGGAGCCCTGGCCCGAACTCCCTACAGTGGCGGGGTGCCCCTCGGACCCCACCCCGAGCTCGCCCGTACCGCCGTCGCGCGGCTCGACGCCCTGCGCGCCGCTGTGGCCGCGGCCGAGGACGACGTGCTCGCCTGCCTCGTCGTCACCGGTGAGCCGCGGCCGCAGCGCGTGCTCGACGACTGGCTCGACCAGGCGGCCGACACCCTCCGGGCGCTGGGCGAGCGGGCGGCCGACCTCTCCCCCACGCTGTCGCGGTACGCCCACTCCGCCGGAGCGCTCGGCTCGGCCTCGGACACGCTGGCCGACCGTGCCACGCCGCTCGGTGTGGAGGAGCGGTCGTGAGCGTCGTCCCTGGGGACCCGGCATCCCTGTCGGCGTGCGCGGGCACCGCGCGCTCGGTGGCCGAGCGGCTCGCCGGCCACGCGACCGGCGTGCGCACGGCATCCGATGAGCTGGGTGAGGGGTGGGCGGGCCGCACCTCCGCCGCGACCCGTCGCCGCACGGCAGACCTGGCGACGGCCACCGATGTCACCGCCGGCCAGCTCGACCGGGTGGGCCGGGTGCTCCAGGACCACGCGACCGACCTCGCCGACCTGGTGGCCCGGGCACGGGCCCTGGAGGAGCGGGCCCGCGCCGCCGGGCTCGAGGTGCGCGACGGCCGGGTCGAGCT
>DASSQL010000025.1:0-7465 GCA_035702525.1 Ornithinibacter sp.
AACCGGCACGACTGGCTCTCGGCGTTCAGCAACGAGCTGGGGGTGGTGCTCGGGGTCGAGGCGATGCTCGGCATGGAGGTTCCCGAGCGGGCGGTCTGGCTGCGCACCCTGCTCGCCGAGCTGAACCGCGTTCTCTCGCACCTGATGTTCCTCGGCTCCTACCCGCTCGAGCTCGGGGCGATCACCCCGGTGTTCTACGCGTTCCGCGAGCGCGAGGAGCTCCAGGCCGTCATGGAGGAGGCCTCCGGCGGCCGGATGCACTACATGTTCAACCGGGTCGGCGGGCTCAAGGAGGACGTCCCCGCCGGCTGGCTCGGCCGGGTCGAGGCGGCCGTCAACGGGGTGCGCCGCCGGGTGCCCGAGCTCGAGTCGCTCATCTCCGGCAACGAGATCGTCGAGGCCCGCACCCGCGGGGTGGGCGTGCTCGACGTCGAGACCTGCCTGGCCTACGGGGTGTCCGGGCCGATCGCCCGGGCCAGCGGGCTCGACGTCGACCTCCGCCGCGACGACCCCTACCTTGCCTACGGCACCCTGTTCGCTCCCGGAGGCCCCGGTCGCGTCGTCACCCGCACCGCCGGCGACTGCCTGGCCCGCCTCGAGGTGCTGCTGGAGCAGGTGCACGTCAGCCTCGACCTCGCGCAGGCCTGCCTCGACATGCTCCGGATGCTGCCGGCCGGCCCGGTCAACCAGCGCCTCCCCAAGGTGCTCAAGGTGCCGGAGGGCGAGCGCTACACCGCCACCGAGAACCCGCTCGGGTTCAACGGGTACTACCTCGTGTCGCGCGGCGAGAAGACGCCGTGGCGGCTCAAGCTGCGCTCGGCGTCGTTCAACAACGTGCAGGTGCTCTCGCAGGTGCTGCCCGGCTGCCTGGTGGCCGACATGGTGGCCGTGCTCGGGTCGATGTTCTTCGTCGTCGGCGACGTCGACAAGTAGCCGGAACGCGGCAGGCGCCCGGCCGTCGTGGCTACGCTGCGACCGTCGAGAGGAGCGCCCGTGTCCCACCCAGTCATGCCGCGCCGTGGTGCCGCGCTCGGGTCCGTGGCCGCCGCGGTGGTGCTCACGACGGTCGGCACCGCGGTTCCCGCAGTCGCGACCGGCCGGGACGAGGTGATCTGCGACCTCACCATCGGCTCCACCCAGTTCCGGCAGCACGGCCACTGGACGTTCGACTCAGCGATCCCCGACGGCCTCGTCGTCCCGGTGGGTGCCCCGGTCGAGCTGGCCCCCTTCACGGGTGAGCTGGAGCTGAACGAGTTCGTGGGCACCCTCGTCGAGAGCGGGGTGGTGTCGGTCGAGGGCGACGGCGTGGTGTCGGCCCGGGTCGCCGAGACCGGGGACCGCGTCGAGATCCCCTTCCACGTCGGTCGGACCGCGGTGGGACCGGGCCTCGGGTTCACCCCCGCCGTCACTGGCGGAGCCAGCACGATCGTGCCGACGGTCGCGGGGACGCAGACGCTTCGTGCCCAGGGCTACGTCCTGACCCTGGTCACCGACCCGGCCGGCCCGGACGCCACGGTGACCTGCGACTCCTTCGACGATCCCGCGGCGTCGTTCGACTCCTTCGTGGCGACGGTCGCGGCGAACCCCGCCGGGAGCCCGGTGCGCCCGGTGCTGGTGCAGACCGACTTCGCCGAGGACGAGGGCGCTCCGGCGCTCCCCTTCGTGGCCGCGGTGGGGCTCCTCGCCCTCGGCGCCGGGCTGGTCGGGGCCCGACGGTTCGGGCGGCGCGCGGCCGCGCGCCGGCACTGACCTCGGCAGCCACCGGACTCCCCGGTGCGACATCGCGCACACGGCTCACGGCGCCCCGGGACCGTGCGATAGCCTCCCGCTCGGCCCCATCGGGCCCTTGCAGCTCGCTCGAAGGACCACCATGCGCCTCACCGCCCGCGCCGCCGCGCGCGCCGGCCTCGTCGGGGGCGCCGCCCTCCTCGCCGCCGCCCTCACCGTCACCTCCGCCCAGGCGGCGTCCGCGGACCTCACGTACTCGTGCGACTACGGGTTCGACGACGCCCAGGGCACCGCGACGGCGACGGCCTCGTTCGACTCCGCGATCGGCGACGACGTCGTCGTGGAGGTCGGCGAGGGCGTGTCGCTCGACCCGTTCACGGGGTCGGTGACCCTGCCCGACGAGTTCACCGCCCTGCTGCGCCAGAACGAGCTCTCCTCGATCGAGGGCGGCGGCATCACCTTCACCCTCATCGACGAGACCGGCGACGAGTACGACGTGTTCTTCGACTTCGGCCCCGAGGACGTGCCGGGCGAGGGCCCGATGACGCTCTCCCTCGTCGGCGAGGGCGGCGACGTCACCCCCAAGGAGGCCGGCACCCACACCCTGGTTGCGGGCGACTTCGTCCTCTTCGTCGACACCGGCGAGACCGGCCCCGACGTCGGCATGGGCTGCGAGCTCACCGACGAGGGCGACACCACGATCGACTCCTTCGAGGCCGTCGCCGCGACCTCCCCGACCACGGCCCCGAGCACGTCGACCGACCCGGTGCGGCCGGTCGTCGTCCAGACCGACTTCGCGGGTGAGGACCGCTCGACGGCCCTGCCGCTGGTGCTCGGTGGCGGGCTCCTGGCCGTCGGCACCGGCGCGGTCGCCACGGGTCGCGTTCGCGCCCGTGCCGCCTCACGCCGACACTGAGGTCGTGCCCGTTCCTGCCTCGACCCGACACGGCCGCCGAGCCCTCCTCGCGGCCGGCGCCTCGGCGGCGCTCGCCCTCCTGGCGGCGTGCGCCGGTCCCGCGACGCCCGCCGGGAGAGTGACCGCGAGCCCGGGCACCCCCTCCCCGACCGCCACCTCCGAGACGTCACCGACCCCGTTGCCGACGGCGGCGAGGCAGCCGCCGGCGGCGCGCGACCTCCCGAACGGGAGCCCGAAGCGGGTCACCGTCACCGCCCTGGGCGGTGCCGAGCTGGTCGACGCGAAGCTGGTGCCGGCGGGCCTTGACGACAACGGCATCCTCGCCCCGCCCGCGGGTGTCGCGGGCTGGTACGACGAGAAGGGCTGGCCGATGCCGGGCCATCCCGGGGCGTCGATCCTCGCCGGGCACATCAACACCAGGGCCACCGGCCCCGACACCTTCGCGAAGCTGCCGCAGGTGCGCCCCGGGGCCCGGATCAAGGTCACCTACTCCACCGGCGACGAGGTCGACTTCGTGGTGACCCGGTCCGCGGCGGTGCCCAAGAAGCAGACGCCCAAGGACGACACGATCTGGGATGCCGGCAACCCCCGCCCGCTGTTGCGGATGATCACCTGCGACCCGACGACCCCCGTCAAGGGCGGCCACTACGTGGGGAACTGGGTGGTCTGGGCGGTGCCCCGGACCTGACGCGTCTACGCGGCGCGGTCGCGGGCGTCGTCGTCGTCCTCGGCGGGCGGGTCGATGCGGCACCAGCGCTGGGCCACGAGCCCGGCGGCCGCGAGGGCCACCCCCGCCACGACGAGAGCACCGAGCGGCAGCAGCCGGCCCCGGTTCGCCTCGAGCGACAGGTCGGTGAGCACGACCACGAGCTGTCCGAGGTACCAGCCGGCGGCGGCCGAGCCGGTGAGCGCGGCGGCCTGCGCGAGGACGACGGTGCGCGCCGCCCGCAGCGGGTCGAGCGAGGTCGTCGCCCGCCCCTGGAGGTAGCGCCGCACCGGGCGGGCCAGCCACAGCACGAGGCCACCCATGACGACGAGCAGCACGCCGGACAGCAGGGACGGCCGCGGCACGAGCGAACCGCTGCGCGTGATCATGGCGAACATCGCGAAGCCGATGATGCCGGTGACGGCCGCGACGAGCACGAGGGTCTTCACGCGGATCTCTTTGCGCCGCATCAGTTCTCGTGTCCTTCGTCGATGGTCGGGCTGGATTCGGTCGGGCGCGGGCGCACGCCGGTCGTGTCGAGCCCGGCGACCAGGTCGGTGACCGGAACCGCCCGGCCCTGGTGGCGGAGCACGGCGGTGGGGTCGGCCTCGAGCCACGGCACGAGCACGAAGGCGCGCTCGTGGGCCCGGGGGTGCGGCAGCGTCAGCCGCACCAGGTCGGAGGTGACGTCGGTGTCGGATGCCGGGTCGCCGTACTGCACGAGGTCGAGGTCGAGGGTGCGCGCCCCCCACCGCACCTCGCGGCGGCGGTCGAACGCGGCCTCGATGCCGTGCAGCGCGCGCAGCAGCGAGGTGGGCGACAGCGAGGTGCGGGCCGTGACGACGGCGTTGACGTAGGTCGGCTGGTCCGGACCGCCCACCGGCTCGGTGTCGTGCAGCGCGGACACGGCCACGACTGTGAGGTCGGCGTGCCGACCGAGCGCGTCGACGGCGGCCCGCACGGTGTCGTGCGGGCGCTGCTCGCCGCGCGGCAGGTTCGCCCCGACCGCCACGACCACCGGCACCGGCGGGCGGCGTCTGGTCACGGCAACCGTGACGTCGCCGAAGGGCACGCCCACCGGCGCCTGCGGCTTGTGCACGGTGACGGTCACCTCGTCGACCGAGGCGTGGCCGAGGGCGTCCTGGGCGACCAGCTCGGCGAGCCGCTCGATGAGGTCGTAGGGCCGGCCCTCGATGCGGGCCAGCACGGCAGCGCCGATCGCGCCGTAGTTGACGGTGTCGGTGAGCTCGTCGCTGGCACCGGCCGGCGCGAGGTCGACGGCGAGCTCGACGTCGACGACGAACTCCTGGCCCTCGCGGCGCTCGTGGTCGAAGACCCCGTGGAACCCCCGACCCCGGACCCCCGACAGCCGGATGCGGTCGCCCGCCACGCCGCTCACTGCTCGCTCCCGTAGCCGTGCAGGGCCTCGACCACGTCGAGCGCGTCGACCGTGGCGACGACGTCGTGCACGCGCACGCACCACACCCCGTGCCGGGCGACGTGCACGGTCGTGGCAGCGGTGACCACGTCACGCTCGAGCGGCGGCCGGGCGGTCTCGGCGGTGCGCCCGACCGCGCCGAGGAAGGTCTTGCGCGAGGTGCCGACGACCACCCGGTGCCCGAGCGCCACGACCTCGTCGAGCCGGCGGAGCAGCTCCCAGTTGTGCTCGGCGTGCTTGGCGAACCCGAAGCCGGGGTCGAGCACCACGGCATCCGGTCGCACGCCGGCCGCGACCAGCGCCTCGACGCGCTCGGCGAGCTCGCGCACGACGTCGGCGACGACGTCGTCGTACTGCGCTCGGCGCTGCATGTCGCTGCTGTGTCCGCGCCAGTGCATCGCGACGAACGGCACCGAGCGCTGCGCGACCAGGCCGGCCATCTCGGGGTCGGCCAGACCACCGCTGACGTCGTTGACCAGGGTGGCACCGGCGTCCAGTGCCGCGGCGGCCACCTCGGCGCGCATGGTGTCGACGGACACCGGCGCCAGCGTGCTCAGCTGCTCGACCACGGGGATGACGCGGCGCAGCTCCTCCGTGGTGCTCGGCCGCTGCGCGCCCGGGCGGGTGGACTCACCGCCGACGTCGAGCAGGTCGGCACCCTGGGCGACGAGCTCGCGCCCGTGGGCGACCGCCGCCTCGGGGGTGAACCACGCCCCGCCGTCGCTGAACGAGTCGGGCGTGACGTTGACGACGCCCATCACGAGCGGACGACCCGCCCGTGGTTCCGGCAGGGTCACCGTCCGGTCACCGCTTGCCGCCGAGCAGCAGCGACATCGCCTCGGCACGCGTGGCGGGGTCGCGCAGCTGGCCGCGCACGGCTGAGGTGATGGTGCGCGACCCCGGCTTCTGCACCCCGCGCATCGACATGCACAGGTGCTCGGCCTCGATGACGACGATGACGCCCTGCACCCGCAGGTGCTCGACGAGCGCGTCGGCCACCTGGGTGGTGATCTGCTCCTGCACCTGGGGGCGACGGGCGAAGACCTCGACCAGCCGGCCGAGCTTGCTCAGGCCGGTGACCTTGCCGTCCGGGGCCGGGATGTAGCCGATGTGCGCCACCCCGTGGAAGGGCAGCAGGTGGTGCTCGCAGGTCGAGTACATCGGGATGTCGCGCACGATGATGAGCTCTTCGTGGTCGATCGAGAAGGTCTTCGACAGCACCTCGGCGGGGTCCTGCCAGAGCCCCGCGTAGAGCTCGCGGGCGGCGCGGGCCACCCGGCCCGGGGTCTCGAGCAGGCCCTCGCGGTCGGGGTCCTCCCCGATGGCGATGAGGAACTCGCGCACTGCGGCCTGGGCGCGCGGGAGGTCGACCGGGCCACGCATGGTGGAGTCGTCGGCGTCGTCGTCCACCTCAGGAGTCGACACGACCACCCTCCGGCACCTCGATGACCTGGGTCGGCGGGTGCTCGTCCTGGACCGGGTCGGCCCCGGCCCGGGCGGCGGCGTCGATCTCGGCCTGGGTGCGGGGGTCACCCGGGGTCACCGTGGAGCCCGCGGGGGCGCCGGAGCCGTTGCTGCGGCCGTTCAGGGCGGCCTGCTGCTCGGCCGGGGTGAGCACCGGCGGCAGGTCGGACAGGGTGCGGTGCTCGCTGGACAGCCACGTCTCGCGAACCGGCCGCTTGACGATGCCCTGGAACATGACGGCGAGCTCGGCCGCGTTGAGGGTCTCCTTCTCGAGCAGCTCGAGCACGAGCTTGTCGAGGATGTCGCGGTTGTCGTTGACGGCGTGCCAGGCCTCGTCGTGCGCGTCGTCGACGAGCTTGCGGACCTCCTCGTCGACGACCGCGGCGACCTGCTCGGAGTAGTCGCGCTGGTGGCCCATGTCGCGGCCGAGGAAGACCTCGCCCTGGCTCTGGCCCAGCTTGACCGCGCCGACCCGCTCGCTCATGCCGTACTCGGTGACCATCTTGCGGGCCATCGCGGTGGCCTTCTCGATGTCGTTCGCGGCACCGGTGGTGGGGTCGTGGAAGATGATCTCCTCCGCGACGCGGCCGCCCAGCGCGTAGGCCAGCTGGTCGAGGATCTCGTTGCGCGTGGTCGAGTACTTGTCGTCGGTGGGCATCACCATCGTGTAGCCCAGGGCCCGGCCGCGCGGCAGGATCGTCACCTTGGTGACGGGGTCGAGGTGGTTCATCGCCGAGGCGACGAGGGCGTGGCCACCCTCGTGGTACGCGGTGATCTTGCGCTCCTTGGCCGACATGATGCGGGTGCGCTTCTGCGGGCCGGCGATGACCCGGTCGATGGCCTCGTCGAGCACCTCGTCGTCGATCAGCTTCTTGTCGGTGCGGGCGGTGAGCAGCGCGGCCTCGTTGAGCACGTTCGCGAGGTCGGCACCGGTGAAGCCGGGGGTGCGACGGGCGACGGCGAGCAGGTCGACGCCGGTGGCGAGCGGCTTGCCCTGGCCGTGAACCTCGAGGATGCGGTGGCGGCCGATCATGTCGGGGGCCTCGACCGCGATCTGCCGGTCGAACCGGCCGGGGCGCAGCAGCGCCGGGTCGAGGATGTCGGGGCGGTTGGTCGCCGCGATGAGGATGACGTTGGTCTTGACGTCGAAGCCGTCCATCTCGACGAGCAGCTGGTTCAGGGTCTGCTCGCGCTCGTCGTGGCCACCGCCGAG
>DASSQL010000026.1:0-7378 GCA_035702525.1 Ornithinibacter sp.
TCAAGCGCGAGGACGTCGAGCGTGGCCAGGTCGTCGTGAAGCCGGGTTCGATCACCCCGCACACCGACTTCGACGCCAACGTCTACATCCTGTCCAAGGACGAGGGCGGCCGTCACACGCCGTTCTACGACAACTACCGTCCGCAGTTCTACTTCCGCACCACGGACGTCACCGGTGTCGTGCACCTGCCCGAGGGCACCGAGATGGTCATGCCCGGTGACAACACCGAGATGGCCGTCGAGCTCATCCAGCCGATCGCGATGGAGGAAGGCCTCAAGTTCGCGATCCGCGAGGGCGGCCGCACCGTCGGCGCCGGCCGGGTCACCAAGATCAACAAGTGACCTGACGCCGGGTTCGCCCGGCACCCCGAAGGGCCCCCGCACCACACGGTGCGGGGGCCCTTCGGCCATGTCGGGGTCGGATCGACGGGTGGCCCGGCCGGAGCCGGGTAGGGGATGGGGGGTAGTGCTGCCCACACCCGCCCGATCCACGTCCGTCACACGAGGAGAGACGCCCGATGACCACCAGCGAGGACGTCCTCGTCGGCCGCTACCGCCTGCTCCAGCAGATCGGGGCCGGCGGGATGGGCGTCGTGTGGAGGGCCTACGACGAGCGCCTCGGCCGCGACGTCGCCGTCAAGCGGCTGCTGCCCGGCGCCGTCCCCGACTCGCCCGAGGCGCAGGTCGCAGCGCACCGGGCGATGCGCGAGGCACGGATCACCGCCCGGCTGCACCACCCGCACGCGGTCCCGGTGTTCGACGTCGTCGAGGACCGGGACGGGCCCTGCCTGGTCATGCAGTACTTCCCGTCCTCGAGCCTGGCCGAGCTGGTCTCCGGCGGTCGCACCCTGCCCGTGGCGCAGGTGGCCCGGATCGGGGGTGAGGTGGCCTCGGCGCTCGCCGCGGCGCACGACGTCGGCATCGTGCACCGCGACGTCAAGCCGGCCAACGTGCTGGTCGGGCCCGACGGCGAGGCGAAGATCAGCGACTTCGGCATCTCGCACGCGCTGGGGGACGTGTCGCTGACGTCGAGTGGTCTGGTGACCGGGACACCGGCCTACCTGGCACCCGAGGTCGCTCGCGGGGAGAAGGCGACCGCTGCGTCCGACGTCTTCTCGCTGGGGTCCACGTTGTACACCGTGCTCGAGGGCCACGCGCCCTTCGGGACCTCCGAGAACCCGATGGCCCTGCTGCACCGGGTGGCCTCGGGAGAGGTCGAGCAGCCCCACCGTTCGGGCCCCCTGACCGCCCTGCTGACCGACATGCTGGCGCCTCGCCCCGAGGACCGGCCGGCGATGACGGACGTCGCCCGGCGACTCGGCCGGGCGGGGGAGCCGACGACGACCCCGGCGGCAGCCGTGCCCGTCGTGCAGGACACGCAGCCTGCGCAGCCCGCTCCGCGCGACCCCACGACGCCGGCCCCGGGAGTCGCCGCAGTGCCGGAGCCCGCCGGCGAGGACCCCCTGTGGGCGTTTCGCGACCAGGAGCTCGGGCGTGCCGGGCCGGATGACCCGGTGACCGGGAGCGCGCGACGACGGGCGCTGTTCGCAGTCCTCGTCCTGGCCGTGGTGGCAGCGATCGGCACCGGGTTCGCTCTGCACAACAGGGGCCCCACCGCGGCACCTCAGGGGTCGACCGGCGCGGCGCCCTCGGCCACACCCACGGCGCCCCCGAGCTCGACGGCGTCCTCGAGCCCGCGGCCGTCGACGAGCGCACCCTCGTCGAGCACCCCGCCCGCGACCCCCACGCCGACGACGAAGGCGTCGCCGCCCAGCGCGGGCACTCCCACGTCGAGCCAGCTGCGCACGGCGGTGCGCGACTACTATGCCCTGCTGCCCGCCGACCGGGATGCCGGCTGGGAGCGGCTCACCGAGCGGTACCAGCGCACGACGGCCCGCAACCGCGACTACTACGAGTCGTTCTGGGGGTCGGTCGACCGGGTGTCCCTGGCGGACGTGAGCGCGTCCACCCCCGGTTCCGTCACAGCCACGGTCACCTACCACTACGACGACGGAAGGGTCTTCGTCGAGCGCACCTCCTATCGCCTGGTGCGCGAGGGGGGTGAGCTCAAGATCGACGAGTCCTCCGTGCTGAGCAGCGTGCAGCGCTGACCCCACGCGCGTCGCGGACCAGCATCTGCGTCGTGTGTGCCGCCGAACGGGGTGGACGCGGGCGCGTGCCGCCTCACCGGGCCGCGGGGGCAGGGGTGCTCGCCGGGGCGGCCATCGGGGCGCGGGGGAGGGTGCGCACCGAGCGCGAGAGCAGCACGGCGAGCGCGACCGCGACGTAGGCGACGCCGCTCAGCGCGACGACGGGGGCGTACCCGAACCGGTCGCCGAGGGGGCCATAGACGAGCTGGCCGACCGGCATCGCGACGTACGAGCCCAGCGCGTCGTACGAGTAGGCGCGGGACAGCTGGGCCTCGTCGATGTTCTCCTGCATCGCCAGGTTCCAGCCCATCCCGAAGACCTCCAGGCCGACGCCCGCGGCGAACGACGCCACGACCAGCAGCCCGACCCTCGGGTCGAGCCCGAGGATCACCATCGGGATGCCGAGCAGCGAGCCGGCGAGCATGCCGAGCAGGAGCGGCCGGGGGAGGGCGACGCGCAACAGCACGCCGGTCGCCACCAGGGCGCCGGCGGCCTCGGCCGAGAGCACCCACCCCCAGGCCTGCCGGCCGATCGTCTCCTCGGCCAGGGCCGGGCCGAGGGTGAGCCACGCCCCCGCGGCGATCGCGTTGAGCACGCCGAACCCGGCGACGACCACCCAGAGCCAGGTGGTGCCGCGGAACAGCCGCCACCCCTCTCGCAGGTCGGCCAGCGGCGACGACGTGGGGCCGTCGGGCGCCGGCGCCTCGGTGCGGCCCGTCGCGTGACGACGCACCGGCAGCAGCAGGATCGCCGCGACCAGCCAGGTCGCGGCATCGGCGAGCACGGCCCACCCGGACCCCACCGTGACGACGAGCAGGGTGCCCAGGCTGGGGCCCGCGATGGCGGTCAGGCCGCGTGACGCCGCGAGCAGCGCGTTGGCCGGCTGGAGCTGCTCACGGGGCACCAGGGTGGGAACCATGCCGGCCATCGCCGGGAACCCCAGCCCCGACGCGACCCCGGCCACCATCTGCAGCACGAGCACGACCCACAGCTGCGCGGTGCCGGTGAGCAGGAGCACCGCGGTGGCCCCCTGCGCCAGGGCGCTGGTGAGGTTCGAGGCCTGCAGCACCAGCGACCTGGGGAGCCGGTCGGCGATCACCCCGCCGAAGAGCAGGACCAGCACCATCGGCACCGTGCGGGCGGCCAGGACCTGCCCGAGGGCGGTCGCCGACCCCCCGAGGTCGAGCACCGCGAAGGCCATGGCCACCGACGCGGCGGTCAGCCCGAGCAGGTTGACGCTGCGGGAGGCGAGGTACCAGGCGAACGCCGGGTTGCGCAGCGGGGCGAGCGACCCCCCGCTGCTCACTGCGACTCCATGACGAACGCGAACAGCGAGAGGTTCACCAGCTCGCTGCCCTCGGTGCGGGGGGGCAGGGCGCCGTCGTGGAGCAGTGCGGAGGCCTCCTCGAGCAGGGCGCGGGCGCGTTCCCAGGTCGGCGTGTCGACCCAGAGCTCGGCGTCCGTGACCAGTCCCGGGGTGCCCCGGCGGCGGATCCGGTGCCGGCGCTGCAGCTCCTCGGTCGCCGCACGGACGACGAGGCCGGCGGCCTCCGGGTCCGCGGCGGCCGCACCCTGCGGCCGGTCCTCGCCCCGCCAGTGGTGGCGGTAGCGGCGGGCTCGCCCACCCCGGATCGTCTCCTCGCCGCTGACGACGATCTCGCCGGCATCCAGCAGGAAGCGCAGGTGGTAGGACGCGTTGGCGTGGGTGATGCCGAGCTCGCGGGCGACGTCGGCGGCCGTGAGGTCGGCCCCGGTGAGCAGCGACAGGATGCGCAGGCGCACCGGGTGGGCGAGTGCCCGCAGCTGGTTCGACGACTCCATGACGATGACCTCCCAATGTCTCTTGGGGAGTATGCCGGGAGTCCGGGCTGACCGTCAAGCAAGTGTTGGGAGGTCGTTCCCGCCGGGCGTCCGGACGCCGGAACCTTCACCTTCGCAACCGAACGGTTCTGGTGCGACGGTGAAGGTTCCGGCATCGGGCGGGAAAGCCGGGTCAGCAGGCGAGGTGCAGCACGAAGTAGGCGTCGGTCATGACGTTGGCGTCGTTGGCGATGCCGACGGTGACCGTGTTGGCGCCGCCCACACCGACGTCGGGGGAGACGTCGAGGTTGCTCGCCCAGGTGATGCTCGACGTGGTCGCCGCGCACCCGGTGACGTCGCGGTTGAAGGTGACCGCGTACATGCCGGTGCCCGTGTGGGTCACCGAGCTGATGCCGGAGGAGATGCCCGCGTAGACGGTGCCGCTGGGGCTCACCGCGGCGTAGAGCGGCTTGACGTAGAAGCCGGCGACGTCGGCGAACAGGTGCACCGACTTCGGCGTCTTGGCGGTGAACTGTCCGGAGGAGTTGACCGGGATGGTCGCCATGTTGGCGACCGGGCCGGCCGGGCTGTAGTTGATGATCGACGCCAGCGGCTCGGGGGTCCCGGTGGCCCACATCGTCACGTGCGCGGTGCTGCCGTTCTGCGAGATGGCGCCGACGTTGAGCACGACCGAGGCGGCCGAGTCGGGGATGCCGCACGACCCCGCCTTGCCGCCCTGCACGGCGTAGCTCCCCAGCGTCGCGTCGAAGACCCGCGAGGTGTTGACGAGCTTGCCGCCGGCGACCCGGGTGTCGAGGATCCGACAGGGGGCGACGGCGACGAACTGCAGCTCGGAGCCGGCCGGGAAGAGCGCACTGACGGCGGCCCGGTCGGGCGCGGCGGTGCCGGGGTTGGGGGTGTCCGGCCCGGAGGCCGTCGCGGCGGTGGCGCCGAGGACGAGAGCGGCGGCGCCGGCGGTCGCGACGAGAGCGCGGCGCAGTCGGGTCGAGGTGATCATGGTGGTTCCCCTTCGGTCGTGTCGTGTCCGGGAGGGTGGGCGTTCCCCGGCACAGGTCAAGGAGTGGATGCGGGTCGCCGTGATACCTGCGAGGACGGGCCGGTGCCCGGGTCGCGCGGCCTCCCGGGCACCGACGCGCCACGGAGCCGGAGGTGCGTCACCGGCATCCGACGCGGGTGTATCGGCCGATTTGGCCACGCGTCCCCCCGTCTGGCACACTTATCAGGTTGCTTGGCGTGCGATGGCGTCCCGAGAGGGTCGGCGTCGCCCACCGCGACGAGGTGACGAACCGCCGATGACGGCGGGGCGGCTCGTTTCGCGAAGTGCCAGGCCCCGGGTTCAACCGGGACAGCCGACTCGGATCGACGACAGCGGGAAACCGCGCGCCGCCGGACTGCGGAGCAAGGGCGACACGCCCGACCTCGGGGGTCGGAAGTACGGAACTGAACACGACACAGACAGATGTACGGCGAGAGAGAGACGGGAACGTCAGATGGCGGGACAGAAGATCCGCATCCGCTTGAAGTCGTATGACCACGAGGTCATCGACAGCTCGGCGCGCAAGATCGTTGACACGGTCACCCGCGCCGGTGCGACCGTGGTGGGCCCTGTGCCGCTGCCGACGGAGAAGAACGTGTTCTGCGTCATCCGGTCGCCGCACAAGTACAAGGACAGCCGCGAGCACTTCGAGATGCGCACCCACAAGCGCCTCATCGACATCATCGACCCGACGCCCAAGGCCGTCGACTCGCTGATGCGTCTCGACCTCCCGGCTGACGTCAACATCGAGATCAAGCTCTGAGGCTGACGACATGACCACCATTGCCACCAAGACCCAAAAGGGTCTGCTGGGCACCAAGCTCGGCATGACCCAGGTGTGGGACGAGACCAACCGGCTCGTGCCCGTCACCGTGATCCAGGCCGGCCCGAACGTCGTGACCCAGGTCCGCGACGCCGACACCGACGGCTACGCCGCGGTGCAGATCGGCTACGGCGCCATCGACCCGCGCAAGGTCACCCAGCCGCTCACCGGCCACTTCGAGAAGGCCGGCGTCACGCCGCGCCGTCACGTGGTCGAGCTGCGCACCGCGGACGCGGGCGACTACACCCTGGGCCAGGAGCTCGGCGCCGACACCTTCGAGGTGGGCCAGGCCGTCGACGTCACCGGCACGACCAAGGGCAAGGGCTTCGCGGGCGTCATGAAGCGTCACGGCTTCAAGGGCGTCTCGTCCTCGCACGGTTCGCACCGCAACCACCGCAAGCCCGGTTCGATCGGTGGGGCGTCCACGCCCGGCCGCGTCTTCAAGGGCATGCGCATGGCCGGCCGCATGGGCGGCGTGCGCCAGACCACCCAGAACCTCACCATCCACGCCGTGGATGCCGAGAAGAACCTGCTGCTCGTCAAGGGTGCCGTTCCGGGCCCGCGCGGCGCGGTCGTCCTCGTGCGCTCGGCCGCGAAGGGGGCATGACCCAGATGTCAATCACCACCCTCAAGGTCGAGCTCCCCGCCGAGATCTTCGACGTGCAGACCAACGTCCCGCTGATCCACCAGGTCGTCGTCGGCCAGCTCGCGGCCGCCCGTCAGGGCACGCACTCGACGAAGACCCGGGCCGAGGTCCGCGGTGGCGGTCGCAAGCCGTACAAGCAGAAGGGCACCGGCCGCGCCCGTCAGGGTTCGACCCGCGCCCCGCAGTTCGCCGGCGGTGGCATCGTCCACGGCCCGCAGCCGCGTGACTACACCCAGCGGACCCCCAAGAAGATGAAGGCCGCCGCCCTGCGCGGTGCCCTCTCCGACCGGGCCCGTCACGACCGCATCCACGTCGTGGAGTCGATCGCCACCGGCGACGCCCCCTCGGCCAAGGCCGCGGCCACGCTGCTCGCGGGTCTGTCCGACCGCAAGAACGTGCTCGTCGTGCTGGCCCGTACCGACCTGGTGTCGATGAAGTCGGTGCGCAACCTGGCCGACGTCCACGTCCTGGCCGTCGACCAGCTCAACACCTACGACGTGCTGTGCGCCGACGACATCCTGTTCACCAGGGCCGCCTACGAGACCTTCACCGGTCTCGAGGTCGCCGTCGACGCCAAGGCCGACAAGCCCGCGAAGGCCGAGAAGGCTCCCAAGGCCGAGAAGGCTGCCAAGGCCGAGAAGCCCGCGAAGGCGGACAAGGCCGACGCGGCTGACGACGCCGAGAAGCCGGCGAAGAAGGCCGCGGCCAAGAAGGCGCCGGCCAAGAAGGCCGCCAAGGCCGATGTGGAGGACGAGAAGTGACCCAGGGCAAGAACCCCCGCGACATCCTGATCTCGCCGGTCGTGTCCGAGAAGTCCTACGGGCTGCTCGACGAGGGCAAGTACACCTTCATCGTCGACCCGCGCTCGAACAAGACCGAGATCAAGATCGCCGTCGAGCAGGT
>DASSQL010000027.1:0-2062 GCA_035702525.1 Ornithinibacter sp.
AGGAAGGCGGCACACGACATCCGCCACGTTGACGCGGCGGGAGCGGGAGCGGAGGGCGGCGACCGGCGCAGGGGCGCGGTCGGCGCCACTGCCGCTCCTCGTTCCCGCCCTCGTGGCGGTGGCCTTCCTCGTCATCCCGCTCGCCGGGCTGCTGCTCCGGGCGCCGTGGGGGAACGCGTGGGAGATCCTGCACGGCTCGCAGGCGGGCGAGGCGCTCAAGCTGTCGCTGTGGACCTCCACGGTCGCCACCGCGATCTCGCTCGTGGTGGGCGTGCCACTGGCCTGGCTGCTGGCGCGCACGGAGTTCCCCGGGTTGCGGCTCGTGCGGGCGCTGGTGACGCTGCCGCTCGTGCTTCCACCGGTGGTGGGGGGCGTGGCGCTGCTGCTCGCGTTCGGGCGCACCGGTTTCCTCGGTCAGTACCTCGACCAGTGGTTCGGCATCACGATCCCGTTCAGCCCGACCGCGGTCGTGATGGCCGAGACGTTCGTGGCGATGCCGTTCCTCGTCGTCACCGTCGAGGGGGCGCTGCGCTCGGCCGACCGTGGCTTCGAGGAGGCCGCCGCCACGCTGGGGGCGCAGCGGATGACCGTGTTCCGGCGGGTCACGCTGCCGATGGTGGCGCCGTCGTTGGTGGCGGGAGCGGTGCTCTGCTGGGCGCGGGCGCTGGGTGAGTTCGGGGCGACCATCACCTTCGCGGGCAGCTTCCCGGGCCGCACCCAGACGATGCCGATCGCGGTCTACTACGCGCTCGAGACCGACCCGGATGCCGCCATCCTGCTCAGCCTGGTGCTGCTGCTCGTGTCGGTCGTGGTGCTGGTAACGCTGCGCGACCGGTGGCTTCGCGGCGGGACCGCCCAGTGAGCGGGTCGGCGGAGGGCCTCGTCGCCGACGTCGAGGTGACCCGTGGGGCCTTCACGCTGCGGGCCGCGGTGACCGCCGCGCCGGGGGAGGTGCTCGCCGTGCTCGGCCCCAACGGCTCGGGGAAGTCGACCCTGCTCGCCGCGGTCGCGGGCCTGGTGCCGTTGTCCGCGGGGCGGATCCGGCTCGGTGGGGTCACGCTCGACGACGCGGACAGCGGCACCTTCGTCGAGGCCGCCCGGCGGCCGGTGGGCTTCGTGTTCCAGGACTACCGGCTCTTCCCGCACCTCAGCGTGCTCGACAACGTGGCCTTCTCGCCGCGCGTGCGCGGGCTGGGCCGGGCGCCGTCGCGGGCCGTCGCCGTCGAGTGGCTGGAGCGGCTGGGGCTGGCCGACCTGGCGCGTCGACGCCCCGGCGACCTCTCCGGCGGCCAGGCGCAGCGGGTGGCGCTCGGCAGGGCCCTGGCCGGCGACCCGGCGCTGCTGCTGCTCGACGAGCCGCTGTCCGCGCTCGACGCCCGCACCCGGCTCGACGTGCAGACCGAGCTCAAGCGGCACCTCGCCGAGTTCGCCGGGCCCTGCCTGTTCGTCACGCACGACCCCCTGGAGGCGCTCGTGCTCGCGGACCGGCTGCTCGTGCTCGAGCACGGGCGGGTCGTGCAGGAGGGCACGCCGGCGGAGGTCGCCCGGCGCCCGGCCACCGAGTACGTCGCGCGGCTGGTGGGGCTGAACCTGTACACCGGCACCGCCGACGGGGCGCGGGTCGTGCTCGACGGGGGCGGCTCGTTCGTCGTGCCCGACCACCACGAGCGCGGCGAGGTGCTCGTGGCGCTGCGCCCCTCGGCGGTCGTGGTCAGCACCTCGGCGCCGGTGGTCTCGAGCGTGCGCAACACCTGGCCGGCGACGATCACCGGGCTGACCCTGCTCACCGACCGGGTGCGGCTCGACCTCGAGGGCGATCCGTCGGCCCTGGTCGACGTCACGCCCGCGGCCGTCGCCGAGCTCGGCCTGGATGCCGGCCAGCAGGTCTGGTTGTCCGCCAAGGCGACCGAGCTCGAGGTCTACGGCCAGACGCACCCGGCCGAGCCGGTGGCCGCGGCCGACCACTAACCCGGCTCGGGTCGGTCTGCCCGGGTCATGCCGTTCTGCGGGGGTGGGGGGGGGGCCGGCCCCCCCCCCCCCCCCACCCCCCCCCCCCCCCCCC
>DASSQL010000028.1:0-3081 GCA_035702525.1 Ornithinibacter sp.
CAGCACCTTCGCCGAGTTCGGCGGCGGCGAGGGGGGCGACGGTGTCATGCACGCCCAGCTCGAGACCCCCGACGGCTTCACCCTGATGGCCTCCGACACCGGGCCGGGCATGGGCGAGGTGACCGCGGGCAACAACTTCGCGGTCAGCCTCAGCGGCGACGACGAGGCCCTGCGTGGCTACTTCGCGGCGCTGGCCGAGGGCGGCACCGTCACGATGCCGCTCGAGAAGCAGATGTGGGGCGACGAGTTCGGCATGCTCACCGACCGGTTCGGCATCTCGTGGCTGGTCAACATCGGCACCGGCGGCGGCGGCGCCGATGCCGCCGGCGACTCCGACGCCGGCTGTGCACCGCGCTCAGCGCAGGGCCGCGACCGCGTCCTCGAGCTCGTCGAGCGCCTCGCCGGTGTGCACCGCGAGGCGCTGGAGGTGCGGCAACGCCTCGCGGTCGCCGACGAAGCCGATGTCGAGGGCGCCGGCGTACGAGTGCGCGGTGATGTTCAGCGCCATCGAGTGGCCGGGGATCGACACCGGGTAGGTGGCCTCCAGCCGGGCGCCGCGCCAGTAGAGCGTCTCCTTCGGGCCGGGCACGTTCGAGATGCAGACGTTCAGCGTGGTCGGCACCGGCACCGGGAGCCCGCTCATCGCCCGGCCCACCTGCAGCGCGGCCGGCGCGAGCAGCAGCGCGCTGTAGGCCATCACGGCATCCGCGCCCATCCCGCGCATCCGTGCCTTCGCCGCCCGGGCGGAGGCCGTGATCGACGCGAGCCGCGCGAGCGGGTCCTCGATGTCGGTCGCCAGCGACACCAGGGTCGCGCCGACGGCGTTGCCGCCGCCCTCACTCTCCTTGGGGCGCACGTTGACCGGGATGAAGGCGATCAGCGGGCTCGGCGGAAGCTGCTGCATGTCGGCGAGGAACCGGCGCAGGCCGCCGGCGCAGATCGCCATGAGCACGTCGTTGAGGGTCGCGCCGCGGGCCTTGGCGATCGCACGCAGCCGGCCGAGGTCGTACTGCTGCGTCGCGAACCGGCGGGACTGCCCGACGCGGCTGTTCAGCACCGAGTGCGGTGCCTGGTACGACGTCACGGCGCGGGTCGAGGTGCGTCCGCGCCGCAGCTGGGTCTCGACGAGTGCCTTGGCGACCGAGGGCGTCGTGCCGACCGACGACGCCAGGCCCCGCACGATCGAGGCGAAGTCACCGACCGGGTCGGCCTCGCGCGGCGGGCGCTTGCGCTTGGTGAGGCTGAAGAAGAACGGGTGCTCGCGGTCGTCCGGGTCCTGCGACAGGCCCCGCTCGAGCAGCCGCATACCGGTGTAGCCGTCGACGAGGGAGTGGTGGATCTTGATGTACGCCGCGAACCGGTTGCCGGACAGCCCCTCGATGATGTGCAGCTCCCACGGGGGCCGGCGGAAGTCGAGGGGGTTGGAGTGCAGCCGCGACACGAGCACGCCGAGCTCGCGCTCGCCGCCCGGGCTGGGCAGGGCGGAGTGCCGCACGTGGTAGTCGATGTCGAACTCGTCGTCGACGACCCAGCGGTGCACCGGCTGGCGCATCAGCATGCGGGTCTGCAGCCGCAGGTTCCACGGCGGCTCGATCGGCGAGGTGCGCAGGGCGGCCACGAGGTCGGTCAGGAACTCCGGGCCGGCGTCATCGGGCAGCGACAGGTGCAGCATCGAGGCGACGTGCATGAGGGTCTCGTTGGTCTCCCCCATGAGGAAGATCGAGTCCAGGGGCGACGCCCACCGTGCTCCGGCCACGAGCGGTCAGACCGCCCGGCCGTGGGCGTCGGGGAGGGTGGTCGCCGACCCGTCGTACGGCATCCAGCGGCCCTCCGGCTGCGCGAGCCGGTCGGCGATGACGCGCAGCGTCTCGAGCTCGTGGCCGTAGCCGAGGTGGCTGGCGTGCACCTCGATGTTCTCGGTCTGCGGGGCCGGCTCGGACACGCAGCACTGCCACGCGACGATGCCGTCGGTGCGCGAGTAGATGCACGTGGTCGGCACGCTCAGCGGCGAGGCGCGCTGGGCCAGGGCCTCCTGCGTGAACATCCGGGCGAGGTGGCGGCGGTTCATGATGCGGTACACCGTCCACGCGCGGGTGGAGGCCGGGTGGCCCCGGAACGGGCTGCCGAGGGTGATGACCGAGCGGGTGTGGCCGGGCAGCGCGCGGGCCATCTCGCGGGCGTAGATGCCGCCGGCGCTCCAGCCGACGAGGCTGACCTTGCGCTCGTAGCGGTCGTGCAGCTCGAGCAGGAGGTCCTCGAGCCGCTCGGCGAGCTCGGGGCTGGCCCCGAGGTTGCGGCCCTGGCGCCAGTCGTGGGCCCGGTAGCCGAGGCGGCGCAGGTGGCTGCGCAGGAAGGCCGTCGACTCGGGCCCGGCGAGGAAGCCGGGCAGCACGATGACGGGGTGGCCGTCGCCCTGCGGCCAGGTGTGCAGGTCGCGGGTGCGCAGCGCCGAGCTCGCCAGCTCGAGCCCCATCCGCCACTCCCGGCGCGCCTGCCAGGCCGTCGGCGCGGGGGCGCCGTCGGCGTTCGGCAGCTCGGTCGGGTCGAGCATCACGGCTCCTGGTTCGGGCGCCGCGAGGCCTGGCTGCCGGGTCGCGACGCTGCGAGTGTGGCAAGGGGCAGTGTGACACGCGCGCCTGTCGTTCGGAACGGGAACACGACGGCAGCGGTGGGGAGTTGAGTGAGGTGGAGCGTCGTACCGTGTTGTGCTCCGACCCGTCCGAAGGGGACCCCATGACCGCCACCGACCAGCTGCGCGCCGCATTGCGCGACCTCGAGGCCAAGGCCCGCGAGCTCGAGCTCGAGAAGAAGCTCGAGGCGTTCGCCGACCAGGCCGACCACTACCTGCGCGAGGCCGCCGTCAAGGCCGGCGACTACGCGCACGACAACCGGGGCCGCGTCGAGGAGACCCTCGACAAGGCCGGCGCCAAGGTCGCCGAGAAGACCGACGGCAAGTACACGCGCTACGTCGACAAGCTGAAGACCGGCGTGCTCGTCGGCGTCGACTGGGTGGCCGAGCAGCGCGAGAGCTCGTCGACGCCGTCCTGGGCGCAGGGCACGCGCTGGGGCAGCGAGCCGGAT
>DASSQL010000029.1:0-3984 GCA_035702525.1 Ornithinibacter sp.
CGAGCGATGCCGCCCCGGCAGACGCACGAGGGGGTCACGCCATGGGGCGCGGCCGAGCCAAGGCCAAGCAGACGAAGGTCGCTCGCGAGCTGAAGTACTACAGCCCGGACACCGATCTCTCCGCGCTTGAGCGAGAACTACACGGAACCGCCCAGAGCGGTGGTCGAGCGACCAGCGACGACCGCGACCGGGAGGACGAGGACGACTACGGGCAGTGGTCGTCGGGTCGGCGCTGACACCGACCTGATCGAGCCCTTCGTGCGACCCGCGCCGTCGGCGCGGGTCCACGGCATGCCCTGACGTATCCCGGGCCCGCCGAACCTCGGACAGGTCTCCGCGCGGGCCTATGCTCGCCCCATGACTGAGACGACGGTCGCCGCCACGAAGCGGCTCGGGGTCGAGACCACCGGCATCGAGATCATCGACGAGGCGGAGCGCACCGCCCGGCCTCGCGACCTGTTCTGGCCCTGGTTCGCGGCGAACGTGTCGGTGTTCGGCATCTCCTACGCCGCGTTCGTGCTGGGCTTCGGCATCTCCTTCTGGCAGGCCGCGCTCGTCACCGTCGTCGGGGTGGTCGTCTCGTTCGCCCTGTGCGGCATCATCGCGATCGCCGGCAAGCGGGGCTCGGCGCCCACCATGGTGCTGTCGCGGGCGGCCTTCGGCGTCAACGGGCAGAAGGTGCCCGGCGTCATCTCCTGGCTGACCTCGATCGGCTGGGAGACCTTCCTCGCCATCCTCGCGGTGCTCGCGACGTCGACCATCTTCGAGCAGCTGGGCTGGGGCGGTGGCACCGCGACCAAGGTCGTGGCGGCCGCCGTGGTGGCGCTGATGATCGTCGCGGCCTCGGTGGCCGGCTACCACATCATCATGCGGATGCAGTCGGTGCTCACCTGGGTCACCGGCATCGTGACCGTCGGCTACATCCTGCTGACGCTGAAGGACGTCGACTGGTCGGCGGTCTCCGCCCTCCCGAGCGGGTCGGCGGGCGACGTCGTCGGGGCACTCGTGCTCGTGATGACCGGCTTCGGCCTCGGCTGGATCAACATCGCCGCGGACTGGTCGCGCTACCAGCGGCGCGACGCCTCGGGCGCCGCCATCGTCGGCTGGAACACCTTCGGCGGCGCGGTCGCGCCCGTCATCCTGGTCGTCTACGGCCTCCTGCTGGCGGGCTCCGACGAGAAGCTCAAGGCGGGAATCGCCGTCGACCCGATCGGCACCCTGGCCACCCTGCTGCCCACCTGGCTGCTGGTGCCCTTCCTGGTCGCCGTGATCCTGTCGCTGGTCTCGGGCGCGGTGCTCGGCATCTACTCCTCCGGCCTGACCCTGCTCTCGCTCGGCGTGCGCATCCCGCGACCCGCGGCGGCGCTGGTCGACGGCGTCATCCTCACCCTCGGCACCATCTGGGTCGTCTTCTTCGCCGAGAGCTTCATCGGCCCGTTCCAGAGCTTCCTGATCACCCTGGGCGTGCCGCTGGCCTCGTGGGCCGGGATCATGATCGCCGACATCGCGCTGCGCAAGCGCGACTACGACGACGAGGACCTCTTCCACGCGGGCGGTCGGTACGGGGCGTTCGACTGGGTCTCGATCGGCACGATGGTGGTGGCCTCGGTCATCGGCTGGGGGCTGGTCGTCAACAGCTTCGCCGCCGATGCGTCGTGGAACAACTGGCAGGGCTACCTCATCGAGCCGCTGCACCTGGCCACCTACGTCGACGACCCCGCCGGCCCGTACTGGGACGGCAACTGGGCCTACTCCAACATCGGGGTGCTGCTGGCCCTCGTGCTGAGCTTCGTCGTCACCTACGTCGCCCGCCGCGGCCGGGTGCACCGCCAGGAGGCCGCGGCCCCGACCGTCGCCGCCGTGGCCGAGCGCGAGCCGGCTCGGTGACCGACGCCTTCGACGACGGCTGGCTGGTCGTCGTCGACCCCCAGGTCGTCTTCGCCGACCCGGCCACCTCGCCGTGGGGCTCGGCCATGTGGGCGGCGACCGTGCCGCGCATCGCCGAGCTCGCGGCATCCTTCGGCCCGGCCCGCACGGTGGTGACCCGCTTCGTGGCCGACCCCTCGCTGGGCGGTTCGTGGGGCCCCTACTACCGCGACTGGGCGTTCGCGCTGGTGCCCGACACCGACCCCTTGTACGCCGTGGTGCCCGAGCTCGCCGACGTCGCCTCGCACGTCGTCACGGCCGGCACCTTCGGCAAGTGGCCGGTGCTGCGCGGGCTGCTCGGCGACGACGCCCACGTGACGCTGACCGGGGTCTCGACCGACTGCTGCGTGCTCTCGACGGCCCTGCCGGCGGCGGATGCCGGGGTGACGGTGCGGGTGGTGCGCGACGGGTGCGCAGGCTCGACGCCCGAGAACCACGAGCGCGCCCTGGCGGCGATGGCCCTCTACGCCCCCCAGATCACCATCACCTGACCCACGGTCGTCCGACTTCGTTGGACTTGCGCACGGTTCTCGCACACCCCCGCGCTGCGAGAACCGCGCGCACGTGGGTCAGAGGAGGCCGGTGAGGGCCAGGAGGGCGGCGCCCGCCGCGGTGCCCAGCGCGCCGGCGGCGATGCCCGCCGTGCGGGCGCCGAGGGCCTCCCCGCGCGCGAGGACCGCGGCGCCGGCCAGACCGGTGCACCAGCCGACGAGCAGGGCCGGGGCCAGGTCGGCGCCGATGGCCAGCACGTCGACGGACACCGGGTCCCCGGCGCGCAGAGCGTTCCACCCGAAGGCGAACAGCCAGCTCGCCACCACGAGCAGCGCCGCGTAGCCCAGCAGGGCAAGGGTCGCGACCACGAGCACCCCGACGGCCCAGCGCTGGGTCGTGGCGACGGGGTCGACGCGGACGGGTCGAACGTGCCGGTGGGGCTGGTCGGAGTGTCGGTCCGCCTCGAGGGCTGCGTCGCTCATGGCGCACACGCTCGCGCAGGAGGTGACCACACGGCATCCGTGCTGGTACTCAGATCAGGCGGTGGGGTGCTCCCCGACGACCTGCACCGACCCGCCCTCGACACCCTTGGCGCCGCGGACGACCTCGATGCCGTCGTCCACCGTTGCGTCGCCGGCCGCGGACACCTCACCCATCACCCAGGTGCGGATGCCGCGCGCCTCCAGCAGGGCGGTGGCCGTGTCGACGCTGCCGGCCGGGAGCACCGCGACGAAGCCGACCCCCATGTTGAGGGTGCGCTCGAGGTCGGTGCGGGGTACCCCGCCCAGGGCCCCGACGGTGGTGAAGACCGGCGGTGGGGTCCAGGTGGAGCGGTCGAGCCGCGCGTGCACATGCGGCGGCAGCACCCGGGCCAGGTTGGCCGCGAGACCGCCGCCGGTGACGTGCGAGAGGGCGTGCACGTCGACGGCCTCCGTGCGGATGAGGTCGAGCAGGTCGGCGGAGTAGACGCGGGTCGGCTCGAGCAGCTCCTCGCCGAGGGTGCGGCCGAACTCGTCGACGTGCCGGTCGAGGGCCCAGCCGGCGTGCGCGACGACGCGCCGCACGAGGGAGTAGCCGTTGGAGTGCAGGCCGCTGCTGGCCAGGCCGAGCACGACGTCACCGGGGGCCACGCGCTGCGGGCCGAGGATGTCGGCGTACTCGACGACCCCGGTGGCCGCGCCGGCGACGTCGTACTCGTCGGGGTCGAGCAGGCCGGGGTGCTCGGCCGTCTCACCACCGACCAGGGCGACCCGGGCCTGCTCGCAGGCCGCGGCGATGCCGGAGACGATGGCGGCGATCCGCTCGGGTACCACCTTGCCCGTGGCGATGTAGTCGGTCATGAACAGCGGCTCGGCGCCGCAGACCACGATGTCGTCGACGACCATGCCCACCAGGTCGAAGCCGATGGTGTCGTGCCGGTCGAGGGCCTGGGCGATGGCGACCTTGGTGCCGACGCCGTCGGTGCTGGTGGCGAGCACGGGGCGCGCCATCCGGGCGATCGCGCTGGCGTCGAACATGCCGGCGAAGCCGCCGAGTCCGCCGAGCACCTCGGGGCGCGTCGCGCGA
>DASSQL010000030.1:0-12115 GCA_035702525.1 Ornithinibacter sp.
GCCGTAGCTCGACAGGATGCCGGCGCCGTACGCCTTGGTCTCGCCGTCCTCGGCGATGACGCCGAACTCGATGGAGAACCAGAACACGTCGGCGACGAACTGCATCGCGTCGTCGCTCTCCAGCCGCAGGCTGGCCTGCCCCGCGGCCTCGGTGATCGCGGCGAAGCGCGGGCTGGCGAGCATGTTCGCGTGGCCGATGACCTCGTGGATGATGTCCGGCTCGGGGGTGTACAGCGGCTGGCTCGGGTGCCGCAGGTACTGCGTGGAGTTGAAGGTGCGCGCCCCGAGGTCGGCGTAGAACTCGCGCAGCGGCACCAGCCCGGGCGCCGCGCGGTAGCTCCAGCCGGTGAGCGGCTGCAGGCGCTCGCTCACCTCGTGCAGCTGCGGCACGTGGTCGGTCGGCAGGGCCAGGGCGGCCTTGGCCGCGAGGAACTCCGAGTGCGCGTACTTCTCGTGCTTGGGCGCGAGCTCGGCGGAGACCAGGCTCCAGATGCCTTGCTCCTCGTCGGTGTAGTCGATCGTCGGCACCGGCTCGCCGGGCCGGTGCGCCAGGGAGGCGGCGGCGATGTCGCCGCGGCGCGCTCGGTAGGCGGCGTCGGTGAAGCCGGGGTGGTTCTCACCCAGGTGCACCTGGACCTGACCATCGGAATCCGTGGTCACGGTTGAGTAGAGCTGACCCTCCTCGAACACCGTGCTCACCTCCTCGTGAGTGTCGTGGCCTCGTGGGCCTGTCTCCTTACGGTTCCACGGACCCGGGCACGATGGAACCGCTGGTGCGTCCTGTGGTCAATGAGCGCACAGTTTCACCACCCGTGCGCGGGAAGTCCTGAGCAGTTTGTCCATCGCCCACGTCACATACCATCTCGACTGCGAATCCATTGAAAGGACACGCCGGGCAGTCCGGATTCCGTACACTCGGGAATGGAACCGGGCGACCGGAACCACTCACGCGTCAGGGGGCGCACCGTTCGGTCCTCTCCCTGACGTCCCGCCGAAGGCCTGCAACGCCTCTCCCCGGCTGGATGTCCTGGAACAGGGCCTCCACGAAGGGGTAGGACGTTGTTCGCCTCCGCTCGTCGGCGCCTCGCCGCCGCCTTGATCGCTGTTGCCACCACCGCCGCCGTCGCTGTCGCTCCACTCGTGGTCGCCGACCCGGCGGCCGCCGACACGACCTCCACCTCCTCGGTCGTGGCCGGCCCCGCGACGTTCCAGCCCACCGTGCTCGGCACCGGCGCTCCCGAGGCGTCCAACTCGCTGCGCGGGCAGTACCGCTGGATGGGCTACGCCAGCCAGCCGGCGAGCTGGCCCTCGCCGGACCTCTACTACCGGGACCAGGTCTACTGGGGCAAGCTCGAGCGCCAGCAGGGCGTCTACGACTTCTCGGCCATCGAGGCCGGCCTGAAGAACGCGGCGGCGAGCAGGGGCAAGTTCGGCTTCCGCGTGGTCGCCTACTGCCCCGGCTGCTGGATGGAGCAGCGCGCCGACCGCGCCTCGTTCCCGCCGGTGACGCCGACCTACCTCCCCGTGCAGCCCGGGACGGCGAAGTGGTACGACCCCGACGGCGCGGCCGGCCCCATCACGGGGTGGGAGATCTCCGCCGCCCCCGACTGGAACAACGAGACCTTCCTGGCCCGCTGGGAGGCCCTGTGGGCCGAGCTCGGCAGGCGCTACGCCGACGACCCGCGGCTGGGCTACGTCGACGTCGGAGGCTACGGCAAGTACGGCGAGTGGTGGGTCGACGGTGCCGCCGTCCACATCACCGACGCCAACGGCCTGCGGATGATCAAGGCCGTCGCCGGCGCCTTCCCGACCAAGCACGTGCTCATCAACACCATGTCGCCGGTCGCCTTCACGATGGCGGCCATCGACGCGAACCCGAACCTCGGCATCCGCACCGACTCGCTCGGCTGTCCCCGGATGTACTCGATGGTGACCGACCCCGTCGACACCCGGCTCAGCGAGGTGTGGAAGACCCGACCGTTCTTCAGCGAGTGGGGCACGTCGGGTGACCCGGTCGCGGGGGCCGAACAGGTCTCCACGTGGCACGTGTCGACCACCTCGAGCCACAACATGCGGCTCATGTACGCCGACATGACGCCGACCCAGAAGGCCGCCTACAGCAAGGCCACCTCGAGCGCCGGCTACCGCTACTCGATCTCGCGGCTGTCGGTCGGCACCATGCGCCCCGGGCAGAAGGTGTCCGTGTCACTGGGGCTGAGGAACACCGGCAGCGCCCCCACCTACGACCCGTGGGTCGTGCAGCTGCGGCTCACCGACTCCACCGGCCACCTCGCGGCGACCCTGCCGCTGCCGATCGAGCTGCGCAAGCAGCTGCCCGGCGCGAAGACCTACCTGCAGACGGTGACCGCGCCGGCCGGTCTGGCCACGGGCACGTACACGGTGTCCGTCGCCGTGGTCGACCCCAGCGGCTACCTGGCCCCGATGGCGCTCGCCAACACCTCACGGCTCTCGGACGGGTCGTACCGCCTGGGTCGGGTGGGCGTGGCCCGCAGCAGCATCAGCACCTCTCGTCGAGGCTGACCGGCCCGCTCGTCGCACGCCCCGCCCGCCCACCGGCCTCCCGGTGGGCGGGCGGTTGCCGTGCACGGCCGCAGCAGGGTTGGGTGGGGGTCTGACACTCAACGAGGAGGAGCTCGCCGTGACCGACGACAGCCTGTCCAGCCACGCGCACGAGATGGACTTCGCCCCCGGCCCTGCGTTCACCGCGCAGGCCAACGGGACCGCCGCGATGTACGACGCCGCGGCAGAGGACCACGAGGGGTTCTGGGCCGAGCAGGCCCGCACCCGCATCACGTGGGCGAAGGACTTCGAGCGCACGCTCGACTGGGACGACGCGCCGTTCGCGAAGTGGTTCGTCGGCGGTGAGCTCAACGTCGCCCACAACTGCGTCGACCGCCACGTCGAGGCCGGCAACGGCGACCGCGTCGCCATCCACTTCGAGGGCGAGGCCGGCGACACCCGCACGATCACCTACGCCGACCTCCAGCGCGAGGTCGCCAAGACCGCCAACGCGCTCGCCGAGCTCGGCGTCGCCACCGGTGACACGGTGGCGATCTACATGCCGATGATCCCGGAGACCGTCTTCACGATGCTGGCGTGCGCGCGGCTCGGCGCCCCCCACTCGGTGATCTTCGGCGGCTTCTCGGCCGAGGCCCTGCACACCCGCATCGACGACGCCCAGTGCAAGGTGGTCGTCACCACCGACGGCCAGTTCCGCCGGGGCAAGCCCTCACCGCTGAAGGCCGCGGTCGACGAGGCGCTGCAGCACCCCAACCCCGTCGAGAAGGTGCTCGTGGTGCGCCGCACCGAGACCGACGTCGACTGGGTCGAGGGCCGCGACGTGTGGTGGCACGACGTCGTCGAGCGCCAGGCCGACACCCACGAGGCGCAGCCGCACGACAGCGAGCACCCGCTGTTCATCCTCTACACCAGCGGCACCACCGGGAAGCCCAAGGGCATCTTCCACACCAGCGGCGGCTACCTGACCCAGGCGGCCTACACGAACTCGGTGGTGCACGACGTGCACCCCGAGACCGACGTCTACTGGTGCACGGCCGACGTCGGCTGGGTCACCGGGCACAGCTACATCGTCTACGGCCCCCTGGCCAACGGTGCGACCCAGCTCATCTACGAGGGCACCCCCGACACCCCGCACCAGGGCCGCTGGTGGGAGCTCATCGAGAAGTACAAGGTCTCGATCCTCTACACCGCCCCCACGGCCATCCGCACGTTCATGAAGTGGGGCGACGACATCCCCGCGAAGTTCGACCTGTCCAGCGTGCGCATGCTCGGCAGCGTCGGCGAACCGATCAACCCCGAGGCCTGGCTCTGGTACCGCAAGAACATCGGCGGCGGCACGGCCCCCATCGTCGACACCTGGTGGCAGACCGAGACCGGCGGCATCATGATCAGCCCGCTGCCGGGGGTCACCACGCTCGAGCCCGGGTCCGCGCAGCGGCCGATCCCCGGCATCTCGGCCGAGATCCTCGACGACGAGGGCCAGCCGTTCACCGAGCCCGAGAAGGTGGGCTACCTCGTGCTCACCAAGCCGTGGCCGGCGATGCTGCGCGGCATCTGGGGCGACCCCGAGCGCTACAAGGAGACCTACTGGACCCGGTTCGGGCCGAAGTACTACTTCGCCGGTGACGGCGCCAAGTACGACGCCAAGGGCAACATCTGGCTGCTCGGCCGGGTCGACGACGTCATGAACGTCTCGGGCCACCGGCTGTCGACCGCCGAGATCGAGTCAGCCCTGGTGTCGCACCCCAAGGTCGCGGAGGCGGCCGTGGTGGGGGCGAGCGACGAGACCACCGGGCAGGCCGTGTGCGCGTTCGTCATCCTGCGCCAGGAGTTCGTCGAGGAGGCGGACGAGCCGGGCGAGGGCGGCGACCTCGTGCAGGAGCTGCGCAACCACGTGGCCCACGAGATCGGCCCGATCGCCAAGCCGCGCCAGATCATGATCGTGCCCGAGCTGCCCAAGACCCGCTCCGGCAAGATCATGCGTCGACTGCTCAAGGACGTCGCCGAGAACCGCGAGATCGGTGACGTGACCACCCTGGCCGACTCGTCGGTGATGAGCATGATCTCCCAGGGCCTGTCGAGCACGGCGTCCTCCGACTGACGTCCGGGCGGGAGAGCGGGGGGTGCCGGGCGATCGCCCGGCACCCCTCGGCCGTCCGCACCCTCTCGCCGTGAGTGCGGACGTGGGTGCCCAGGCGACCGTTTCCGCGCTCGCGGCGGGTTCGTGTGAGGATCGCGCCCATGACCCGCATCGGCATCGTCACCGCGAGCACCCGCCCCCGCCGGATCGGCCACCACGTCGCCGCCTGGGTGCGGGGCCTGGCCCCGGATGCCGTCGAGCTCGTCGACGTCGACCTGCGTGAGCTCGCGCTGCCGCTGCTCGACGAGCCGGAGATGCCCTCCGACGGCAACTACGTGCACGAGCACACCCGGCGCTGGGCGGCGCTCGTCGAGAGCCTCGACGCCGTCGTGTTCGTGATGCCCGAGTACAACCGCGGCTACAGCGCCGGCCTGAAGAACGCGATCGACTATCTCTACGCGGAGTGGGACGGGATGCCGGTGGCGTGCGTCGGGTACGGCTGGAGCGGGGCGCGCTACGCCCGGGCCGCCCTGCGCCAGACCCTCGACCGGATCAACATGGTGGTGGTCGAGGGGGCGTCGCTGTCCTTCGAGAAGACGCTCGACCTCGACGGCACGGTGCACGCCGACGCCGAGGCGGACGGCGACGTGCGCGCGATGTTCGCCGCGCTGGTCGCAGCCGCGGCCGCCTCCCGGCCCTGAGCCCGGGCGCGTTCGCCGCGGCACCCACGGCGGCACTCGACGCAGGCCGGGTGCGGTGCCCGAGCCGCCGATAGACTGCTCGCGGAGCGCCGGGAAGTCTGGTCGGCACCGCCCTCGCGACCCCGCGGGGCTGCTCGCGTCACCGACCGCAGGAGAGCAGGCATGACCGACCCGGACCCGCGCCCCGCCCCGAAGGACCGCCCCGGCATCCTGAACCGGCCGAGCTGGCCCGAGGCGCAGGTGGTCGCCGACGCACTGCGCACCGAGACGATCGGTGGAGCGCTGCTGCTCGCCGCCGCGACGGCCGCGCTGGTGCTGGCGAACACCCCGTGGTCGGACGTCTACTTCACCGTGCGCGACACCGTGGTCGGCATCGAGTGGGGGCACCTCGACCTCACCGTCGGGCACTGGGCCGGCGACGGCCTGCTCGCCATCTTCTTCTTCGTCGCGGGGCTCGAGCTCAAGCGCGAGTTCCTCGTCGGCGACCTCCGCTCGCCGGCCAAGGCGGTGGTGCCGGTGGTGGCGGCCGTCGGCGGGGTCATCGTGCCCGCACTGGTCTTCGTGGCCACCGTGCTGATGGTGGGGGCCGAGGGCGACGCCCTGCGCGGGTGGGCGATCCCGACCGCCACCGACATCGCCTTCGCCCTCGCGGTGCTCGCGGTGATCGGCTCGTCGCTGCCGTCGGCGCTGCGCTCGTTCCTGCTCACCCTCGCGGTGGTCGACGACCTGATCGCGATCACGATCATCGCCATCTTCTACACCTCCGACCTCCAGGTCGGCCCGCTGCTCGCGGCCCTGGTTCCGCTGGCCCTGTTCGCGGCACTGACCCAGCGGCGGATCACGTACTGGTGGCTCCTGCTCCCCCTGGCCTTCGCGACCTGGGGGCTGGTGCACGCATCGGGGGTGCACTCGACCGTGGCCGGCGTGCTCCTCGGCCTCGTGGTGCCGGTCAAGCCGCGCGCGTCGGTGCCGTCGATCAGCACCTACGACCGCACCACCGACGTCGCGCACAAGTTCGAGCACCGGATGCGGCCCATCTCCGCCGGCATCGCGGTGCCCGTCTTCGCGTTCTTCGCCTCGGGCGTGCGGGTCGTCGACGGCGGCCTGCGGGTCGCCCTGACCGATGCCGTCGCGCTCGGGGTCATCGCCGGCCTGGTCATCGGCAAGGTGGTCGGCGTCTTCGGCTCGACCTACCTCGTGGCCCGCTTCACCCGGGCCCGGCTCGACACCGACCTGTCCTGGCGCGACGTCTTCGGCCTCGCCATGCTCACCGGGGTCGGCTTCACGGTGTCGCTGCTGGTCGGTGAGCTCGCCTTCGGCCTGGGCTCGGCCCGCGACGACAGCGTCAAGCTGGCCGTCCTCGTCGGCTCCCTGCTGTCGGCCCTGCTGGCCTCGGTGCTGCTGCGCATCCGCAACCAGGTGTACCGGCGGATCGCCGAGCTGGAGTCGCGCGACGACGACGCGGACGGCATCCCCGACGTCTACGAGCGTGAGGCACCGGGGTCGGCAGACCCCCGCGCTGGGTAAGGTCTGCGTCGAGGGCCCGTGACGTGGGCCGACGTGACAGTGAGGCGGACGCGCATGGCAACCGGGACATCGAGCAAGGAGCGGACCATCGGCCAGCTGGTGGCCGACGCCACCCACGACATCGAGGGCATCGTCCGGGGCGAGATCGCCCTGGCCAAGGCTGAGGTCACCGACGGCGCCAAGGTGCTCGGCAAGGGTGCCGGCCTGCTCGCCGGCGCGGCGTTCCTCGCGCTGATGGGCTTCGTCTTCCTGCTGCACAGCGCCGCGTGGGGCATCTCGACCTGGCTGCCCGTCTGGGCCGGCTACCTCATCGTCGCCCTCGTCGTGCTGATCGTCGCCACCGTCCTCGGGCTGATGGGCAAGAAGGCGCTCGAGACGGCCCGGCCGTCGCCCGATCGCGCCATCGACCAGGCCCAGCGCACCATCGCGGTGATCAAGGAGCCGTTCGCCGACCCGGATGCCGTCGGGGCCGCTCCCGCCGGCACCGCGGCCTCCGCGGCCCCGAAGAGCGGCGGCGCGAACGGCGCCACCGCGGGCCCGGCATCCGGCCCGACCCCGCCGGCGTCGCCGACCCACTCAGCCTGAGACGCACCGCCCCGTCGACACCGGGCGTGAGTCGAGCACGCCGCGGCGCAGCACCGGTGCGATCTCGTCGAGGGTCAGCGCGTAGCCGGTGTCCGGGTCGTCGAGCGAGGTCGCGAAGACCATGCCGACCACGTCGCCGCGCCGGTCGATCACCGGCCCGCCGGACGCGCCGCGCCGCACCTCGGCACGCAACGAGTAGATCTGGCGGCTGACGCCCGGGTTGCCGTAGATGTCGGCGCCCTTGGCCAGCAGCACGTCACGCACCCGGGCGGCGCCCACCCACAGCCCGTGGTCGCCGGGGAACCCGGCCAGGGCGGCCTGCGAGCCGGTGACGAGCGGGGTGCCCTGGCCGACGGTGGGGGCGCTGAGGTCGGACACGTCGAGCACGGCGACGTCGCGGCGGGGGTCGAAGGCCACGACCCGTGCCGAGTGCTCGCGACCGGTGCCGCGCACGCTGACCGTCACCCGGTCGGCCCCGGCCACGACGTGGGCGTTGGTGGCGACCCGGCCCCGGCTCACGACCCAGCCGCTGCCGACCTGGGCCTGCTCGCAGGCGTCGGACTCGGCGCGCACGTGCACCACCGACGCCAGCGCCCGGGTGACGTCGGGGTCGGTCGTCACCGCGCCGTCGGGCGCCTCGACCGGTGCGATCGGCTCCGGGCCCAGCCCCTCGAACACCTTCGGGAAGACGCTGCGGTCCAGGGCCTGGGTCAGGTCCTGGACGAGGCCGTCGGCCGACGACGGCACGATCTGGTCGAGGGCCGACACCACCACCGAGCGGGAGACCAGGTCGCGCGCGACGGTCGGGCCGGCAGCGGTCACCGCCCCGGCGACGACCCACACCACGAGCATCGCGGAGACGAGCACCGCGAGCAGGCCGAGGGCCGAGTCGACGGCGCGGGCCGCGGGCGCGGTGACCACGTCGCGGAAGCGCCGGGCGAGCAGCAGCATCAGCCCCTGCCCGAGCAGGGCGAAGGCGACGACGGCCGCGAGGAGCGCGATCACCCCCGCCGTGGTCTCCTGGTAGATGCCGGCGTGGTCCTCGAGCAGCCCGGGTATGAACCGCACGGCGACGACCGCGCCGCCCACCAGCCCGACCAGCCCGAGCAGGGCCGACACGAAGCCCTGTCGCCACCCGCTCCAGGCGTAGGCCCCCAGGAGGAGCAGCAGGGTCAGGTCGAGGGCCGTCGACCCGCTCACTCGCGCGTCCCCCGCATCCAGGGCGACATCACCCGGTCAGGCAGCGGCCGCTCCCGCGAGGCGTCCCAGGGCACGGCCGTGCCGGCGAGCTCGAACAGGCTGCTGAGCAGCATCGCGGTGAAGCCCCACACGAACAGGTCGCCCACCTCGAAGGCCGGGCCCTTGTACGGCCCGAACACCGCGGTGAACCGGTTGTCGGGGGCGAGCAGGTCGTTCACCGGCACCCGCAGCACCCGCTCGACCTCGCCGCGGTCGACGACCCCCACCGGCACCGGGCTGGGCCACCAGGCGAGCACCGGCGTCACGGCGTGCTGGCTGGGCGCGAGGAAGACGTCGGGGAAGGTCGCGAGCACGTCGACCCCGGCCGGGTCGAGCCCGACCTCCTCCTCGGCCTCGCGCAGCGCCGCGGCCACCGACCCGTCGTCGTCGGGGTCGAGCCGGCCGCCGGGGAACGACACCTGCCCCGGGTGCGAGCGCAGGGTGTGGGCCCGCTCGGTGAGCACGACGTCCTCGCCACCGCGCGGGTCCGGGCCGAAGAGCATGAGCACGGCCGAGCGGCGCCCCTCGCCGTCCGGCGGTGCATACGTGGCGAACCACTCGTGGTCGGCGACGTCGGTGCGGGCCGCGAGCGCGGCGAGCCAGCCGGGGGTCGGGGCGGTCACGCCGACCTGTCCCGGCCGGGGCGCCGCGCGGGGGCCGTCGTCATGGGCGTCATCGTATGCAGCACGGCTGGGGGTGCCGGTCACGCTCGAGGAACGCGACCGGCATCCGGATGCCGTGGGCGGGCTACGCGGGCGGGTCGCCGGGCAGCGGGCCGGGTGGGGGGTCGGGCAGCACGAGGGCACCGGGGGCCAGCTCGTAGGCGAGCAGCGTGCGGGCCTTCACGGGGTCGGTCTCGCCCTCGCCGTACGACGGGCACCACTGGGCGACCGGGCAGGCACCGCAGGCGGGCCTCTTCGCGTGGCAGGTGCGCCGGCCGTGGAAGATCAGCACGTGGCTGAGCATGGTCCAGTCGCGCTTGGGGAACAGCGCCCCGATGGCGTGCTCGACCTTGACCGGGTCGGTCTCGGTGGTCCAGCCGAACCGGCGCACCAGGCGGCCGAAGTGGGTGTCGACGGTGAGGCCGGGTACGTCGAACGCGTTGCCCAGCACCACGTTGGCGGTCTTGCGGCCGACCCCCGGCAGGGTCACGAGGTCGTCGAGCCGCCCGGGCACCTCGCCGTCGTAGCGCTCGACGATGGCGGCGCTGAGCTTGATCACCGAGTTGGTCTTGGCCCGGAAGAATCCGGTCGGCCGCAGCACGGCCTCCATCTCCTCGCGGTCGGCGCCGGCGAGCGCCTCGGCGGTGGGCCAGCGCGAGAAGAGCGTGGGCGTGACGGTGTTGACCATGACGTCGGTGGTCTGCGCGGAGAGCACGGTGGCCACGAGCAGCTGCAGCGGGGTCTCGAAGTCGAGCTCGCAGTGGGCGTAGGGGTAGCGCTCGAGCAGGGCGCGGTGGATGCGGCGGGCCCGGCGGGTGAGGGCGACCGGGGACTCGGCGGCGAAGCGGGCGCGCCGGGCGGCGCTGGGGGTCGTCACGGGCACCGCGTCAGCCTACGGTGCGGCACCGACGACCCCGCTCACCTGCGGGTCCGTCGCGCACGCTCGGATGACGGTCGCCTCGCCCGGGTGCGGCCCACCCTCCGCGCACCGACTGTGTTCTCTGGCACACTGTCCCGCGTGGATCACGACGTCGTACGCAGAGCGCCCCTGTTCGCTGCCCTCGACGACCAGACGGCGGAGCAACTCATCTCGACGATGAGCCCGTCGCGGCTCGAGCGCGGCGACATCCTCTTCCACGAGGGCGACCAGGGCGACCGGCTCTACGTCATCGGCGAGGGCAAGATCAAGCTCGGCCGCACCAGCAGCGACGGCCGCGAGAACCTCCTGGCGATCCTCGGCCCCGGCGAGATGTTCGGCGAGCTGTCACTGTTCGACCCGGGACCGCGCACCGCCACCGCGACCGCGGTCGCCGAGACCCAGGTCGTCTCGATGGGCCACGAGCAGCTCAAGGACTTCCTCTCCACCCGCCCCGGCGTCGCGTCGACCCTGCTGGCCGCGCTGGCCCGCCGGCTGCGCCGCACCAACGAGGTGCTGGCCGACCTGGTCTTCACCGACGTGCCCGGCCGCGTGGCCAAGGCGCTGCTCGACCTCGCGGCCCGGTTCGGCCGCCCGGTCGACGAGGGCCTGCTCGTCGCCCACGACCTCACCCAGGAAGAGCTGGCCCAGCTGGTCGGCGCCTCTCGCGAGACCGTGAACAAGGCCCTGGCCGACTTCGCCTCGCGCGGGTGGCTGCGCCTCGAGGCGCGTGCGGTGCTGCTCATGGACGTCGAGCGGCTCCGCCGGCGCGCCCGCTGACCGCAGCGACCCGGCATCCGGCGCGTGGCCCGGTCTCCGCGCAGGCTCTAGCCCGCCAGGTACTCCAGCTGGGCCCGGATCGACATCCGCGCCGCCGGCCAGACCTCTGACGGCACGTCCGCGTAGACCCGCCGCAGCACCCCTTCCACCGGGTCGTCCTCGGCGGCCGCACCGTCGGCGAGCGCCTGGCGCACCTGGTCGAGGCGCTCCGCGCGGTGCACGCGGTAAAAGGCGACCATCGCCGCGGCATCCGGCACCACCGGCCCGTGCCCGGGCAGGATCGAGACCACCGAGCCGTCGCCGGTGAGCGAGCGGATCCGCTCGAGCGAGTCGAGGTAGGCGCCGAGCTCGCCGTCGGGGTGTGCGACGACGGTCGTGCCGCGACCGAGCACGGTGTCGCCGGTGAGCAGGGCGTGGTCGGCGGGCAGCGCGAACGAGATCGAGTCGGAGGTGTGCCCCGGCGTCGCGACCACCCGCAGCTCGAGCCCGCCGGTGGTCAGCAGGTCGCCGTCGTGCAGGTCGTCGTGGCCGCGGCCGACGGCGCGCACCGGGGTTCCGGTGAGCTCGGCGAACCGGGGGGCGGCCTCGGCGTGGTCGTGGTGGCCGTGGGTGAGCACCGTCTCGGCCACCCGGGCGCCACGTGCCTCGACCACGCGCAGCACGGCGGCGAGGTGGGCCTCGTCGAGCGGACCGGGGTCGATGACGAGGGCCTGGGTCGACCCGGGCTCGAGCAACACCCAGGTGTTGGTGCCGTCGAGGGTCATCGGCCCGGGGTTGGGTGCCAGCACGCAGTGCGCCCGCGGCGTGATGTCGCCGCCCGCCCACGGGGCGGTCACCGACGGCGGCGGGCTGGCGGTCACCCGCTCGAGTATGCCGCGCCGGGCTCCGCCGGCGGCCCACACAGCGCCACCCCTCGTTCTGGCCGCGAGAGTGCGCCCGATGGCATGCAGTCGGATGCTGCGAGCCTGCATCCGTGGGTCGGTGAGCACGAGCGGTGGTCCCCGCCTCCGCCACTGCATGTCTGGGGGCACACCCAACCCTGTGGATGACGACAGCGGGCCAGGGACCGACCGCGGCACCATGG
>DASSQL010000031.1:0-4547 GCA_035702525.1 Ornithinibacter sp.
GCGATGTACGAGGGCGACGCCTCGCGCAAGCGCAGCCTGGTCGACCACGGCTTCCGGCTGCCGTCGGCCATGGACAACCGCCCGCTGAAGTGGGAGGAGTTCCTCGAGCGCATCGGCCAGACCGTCTACCTGTCGGCCACCCCGGGCCCCTACGAGCTGGCCAGGGCCAGCGGCGTCGTCGAGCAGATCATCCGGCCCACCGGCCTGATCGACCCCGAGATCATCCTCAAGCCGACCAAGGGCCAGATCGACGACCTGCTCCACGAGATCCGCATCCGGGCCGACAAGAACGAGCGCATCCTGGTCACCACGCTGACCAAGAAGATGGCCGAGGACCTCACCGACTACCTCCTCGACAAGGGCGTGCGCGTGCGCTACCTGCACTCCGACATCGACACCCTGCGCCGGGTCGAGCTGCTGCGCGAGCTGCGGCTGGGCGAGTACGACGTCCTCGTCGGCATCAACCTGCTGCGCGAGGGCCTCGACCTGCCCGAGGTGTCGCTCGTCGCCATCCTCGACGCCGACAAGGAGGGCTTCCTGCGCAGTGCGCGGTCGCTCATCCAGACCATCGGCCGCGCCGCCCGCAACGTGTCCGGCCAGGTGCACATGTACGCCGACAAGGTCACCCCCTCGATGGCCGAGGCGGTCGAGGAGACCACCCGCCGCCGCGAGAAGCAGATCGCCTACAACCTCGAGCGCGGCCTCGACCCCCAGCCGCTGCGCAAGAAGATCGCCGACATCACCGACATGCTCAACCGCGAGGACGCCGACACCGAAGAGCTGCTCGGCTCCGGTCGGGCCCGGTCGCGCGGCAAGACCGACGGCGGTCGCGGTGGTCGTGGTGCGGCGGCGGCCGACATCGCGCTCGGCGCACGACGGGCGGAGCCGGTGGCGGCCAGCGACCTCGCCGGCCTGATCCAGGAGCTCACCGCCCAGATGCACCAGGCGGCCGGCGACCTGCACTTCGAGCTGGCCGCCCGCATCCGTGACGAGATCGGCGACCTCAAGAAGGAGCTGCGTCAGATGAGTGAGGCCACGAAGTGACCGACCAGCCGGATGCCGCGGCGTCCGGCCCCTCGGGGCCCTGGGCCGAGCACGCCCTCGCCAAGCCGGGGGCGTGGGCCGACCAGCCGTGGGAGGGCGACCACGTCGCCAAGGTCGACGAGAAGATCTTCTGCTTCCTCGGCGAGGCGTCGGTCGGGGTCAAGTGCGGCACCCGCGCCGAGGCCGACGAATGGCTCGCCGAGTACCCCGACGACGCGTCGGTGATGGCCTACATCGGCCGGCACGGCTGGAACTCCCTGCGGGTCGGCGGCGCGATCCCGCCCGACGCGCTGCGCGAGGCGATCGACACCTCCTACGAGCTGGTCGTGGCCACGCTGCCGAAGTCGAGGCGCCCGACGCCCTGACGCCCGGGGCGCCTGCCGTCGTCGCTCAGCCGGTGTTCTGCAGCCCCGCGGCGAGCCCGTTGATCGTCAGCAGCAACGGCCGCTTCCAGCCGGCGGCCTCCTCCTCGCCGTGCGCCCGCACCTCGGTCAGCCCGCGCAGCTGCAGGTGGCTGAGCATGTCCACGAACGGCCGGCGCAGCCGCACCGCCGTGTGCAGGTGCGGCTTGCGCTGCAGCATCTCCTCCTGGTCGAGCAGCCGCAGCACCTCGCGCCGGGTGCGGGCCAGCTCGTCGAGCACCCGCTCGGCCAGCTCGGGCCGGGCGCCCAGGGCCAGGAAGCGTTCGGCCAGCCGGTCGTCGGTCTTGGCCAGGCTCATCTCGGCGACGTCGACCAGGGCCGCGAACACCGGCCACTCGCGGTAGGCCTCTCGGGCCAGTGCCACGTCGTCCAGGGCCGCGAGGCCGCTGCCCAGGCCGTACCAGCCGGGCAGGTTCACCCGGGTCATCGACCACGCGAACACCCACGGGATGGCGCGCAGGTCGTCCAGGCTGCGTCCCGACTCCGCCCCGCTGCGGCGCGAGGGTCGCGACCCCAGCCGCAGGTCGGCGAGCAGGTCGAGCGGGCTGGCCATCGCGAAGAAGTCCGCGAACCCGGGCTGCTCGACCAGCGCCCGGAACGCGCGACGGCTGGCCTCGTCGACGGTCGCCGCGACCCCGGCGTACTTCACCCGGGCCTCGTCGCGGGCCCGCGCGTGGGCGGGTTCGTCGGTGAGCAGCACCGCCGACGCCACCCGCTCGAGGTGCTGCTCGGCGATCCGGATGTCGGCGTAGCGGGCGAAGATCACCTCACCCTGCTCGGTCACCTTGAACCGCCCGTCGACCGACCCGCTCGGCTGGGCCGCGATGGCGCGGTGCAGCGGCCCGCCGCCACGGCCGAGCGAGCCCCCACGCCCGTGGAAGAGGGTCAGGGTGACCGAGTGCCGGGCCGCCCACTCGACGAGCGCGAGCTGTGCGCGGTGCAGGGCCAGCGTGGCCGAGGCCGGGCCGACGTCCTTGGCCGAGTCGGAGTAGCCGAGCATCACCTCGACCTCGCGGTCGACGCCCTCGAGCCACGCCTGCGTCGACTGCAGCCCCATCCACTGCTCGAGGGTGGCGTCGGCGGCGTCGAGGTCGGCGCCGGTCTCGAACAGCGGCACCACGTCGAGGGCCAGCGGGCGCGCCCCGACCGCGAGCCGCGCCAGGGCGCGCACCGCCACGAGGTCACCGGCCGACTGGCTGAACGAGACGACGTAGCGCCCACAGCTGCGGCGACCCCACCGCTGCTGCAGCCACGCCATCACCCGCAGGGTGTCGAGCACCTCGCGGGTCGCCGGGCTCACCGGGCCGGTCAGCTCGGGCCAGCCGTCCACCGCCAGCCGGTCGAGGGCCACCGCGTCGGATGCCGTGGCGGCGGGGTCCGTGGGCCGCCCGGCGCCCGCGGGCAGCAGCCCGAGCAGCTCGGTCAGCGCGGCGCGGTGCACCGCGCTGTGCTGGCGCACCTCGAGCTCGGCGAGGTGGAAGCCGAACGTGCGCAGCATCCAGACGACGTCCTGCAGCTCACCGTGAGCGGCCCGGGCGTCACCGGCGGCCACCAGCGAGTCCTGCACCAGGGCGAGGTCCTCGAGTGCCTCCTCGGGCCCGTCGTAGGCCAGCCCGGCCCACTCCCGGCGGGTGGCGTCCAGCCGGGCGGCGACGACGAGCAGCTTCTGGCGGTGCGGCTCGTTGGGGGAGTCCTTGGTGACCTCGGCGAGCAACCGGGGGTGGGCCGCGGCGTCGTTGGACAGCGCGTCGCGCAGCATGGCGGTCGGCGGCGTCGACTCCTCGTCGACGGTGATCATCCGGGCCACCCGGTCGACGGCGTCGTACAGGATCTGCAGCGCCTGGTCGGCGTGGGCCGCGACGGTCTCACGGGTCACCTCGGCCGTGACGAAGGGGTTGCCGTCGCGGTCGCCGCCGACCCACGAGCCGAACCGCACGATGGGCGGCAGCGGCAGTGAGTGCGGGTCCTCACCGCCGAGCGCGACCTCGACGGCCCGCTGGAAGCGCGGCACCGCGTGCACGAGCGACTGGCGGAAGACGGTGAGCACGGTCTTCACCTCGTCGGCCGGGGTCGGCCGGGTGATCCGCAGGGTCGAGGTGCGCTGCAGGATGTCGATGTCCTCGAGCATCCGCCGCCGCGCCTGGGCGCGCTCCGAGGGGCCGGTCTCCGGGTCGTCGTGCGCGTCGAGGCTGTCGGCGATCCGGCGCAGCGCGGAGGCGACCGCCCGGCGACGCGCCTCGGTCGGGTGCGCGGTGAGCACCGGGTGGATCCGCATCCGCTCGATCCGCGCGCGGGCGTCCGGGCCGCAGGCCGCCACGGCCGGCCCGATGTCGCCGGTGTCGGCGCTGCCCCCGAACTCGCCGTCCTCCCGGCGCAGCGAGCGGGCCCGCTGGCGCTCCTCGGCGAGGTTGGTCAGGTGCAGGTGCACGGTGAGCAGGCGGGCGATCCGCTCGGTGGTGTCGGGGTCGAGCTCGGCGACGAGCGCGGTCGACGCATCGGTGTCGTCGGCCCGGCAGCGCGCCTCGAGCTCGTCGGTGATCTCGAGCAGGTCGGCGCGACCGGACTCGACGACCACCTGCCGGTGCAGGGACGTGAGGAGGGACAGGTCGTCGAGCATGCTCGCCATGCCCAGCAGCCTAGGGTTGCGCGGCGCCGTTTCGTCGAGGTCGTTCGCCCCTCGGTAGAGTCATGCCGGTGACCCCAGCGATCCTCCCGACCGCCTCCGAGTCCCTGAACCTCGACCCGTGGGTCTGGTGGGTGACCATCGGGGTCGCGGCCGCCGTCCTCGCGTTCGACGTCGTGTGGATCGCCCGGAACCCGCACCGCCCGTCCAACCGCGAGACGGGCCTGGCCCTGGCCGGGTACGTGGGCGCGGCGATCCTCTTCGGCCTGGCCATGTGGTACTTCGCCGGGGCCCAGCTGGCCGGCGAGTTCTTCGCAGGCTGGCTCACCGAGTACTCGCTGTCGGTCGACAACCTGTTCATCTTCATCCTGATCATGGCGAAGTTCGCCGTGCCCGAGAAGCTGCAGCAGTTCGCCCTGATGGTCGGCATCGTCATCGCGATCATCCTGCGCGGGCTG
>DASSQL010000032.1:0-5040 GCA_035702525.1 Ornithinibacter sp.
CTTCGCCCTCGCCGGGGCGTGGCTGTGGTGGCGTCCCCGTTCCCTCGCCTCGCTCGACCGCATCCTGTTCGGACACTGAAGGAGACCCTGAACCACCATGGCCAAGAAGTCGACCACCGCCGCCGCCTCGGACCGCCAGGCGAAGATCCAGGCCGCCCAGAAGTCCCAGGGCTCGGGCGCGAACCGGATCGTCGTGGCCACCGTCGTGGTCGTCGTGGCGATCATCGCCGTGGTCGGCGGCGTCGTCTGGTCGCAGAACCAGAAGGAGGCGGCCACCGGAACCTCGACGGCGGTGCCCGCCGGCGCGTCGATGGGGAAGGGCTACCCCGCGTTCGCCAACGTCACGGCCGCCGCGGGCGCGCCCACGGTCGACCTCTACGAGGACTTCCAGTGCCCCATCTGCGCGCAGTTCGAGGCCGCCCTCGGCTCGACCTTCCAGGGCCTGGCCCAGGAGGGCAAGCTGAAGCTGAACTACCACGTGCTCAACTTCCTCGACGACAAGACCGGCGCCAAGAACTCCACCCCGGCCGCGAACGGCGCCTTCTGCGCCGCTGCCGACGGCAAGTTCCAGGAGTTCCACAACGCGATCTTCGCCAACCAGGTGGCCGAGGGCCAGGACGTCACCGACGCCGAGCTCGGCGCGTGGGCGGCCACGGCCGGCCTCACCGGTGACGCGCTGACCACCTGGCAGAAGTGCGTCGCCGACGGCACGTACACCAAGTACGTCACCTCGGTGAACGAGGCGGCCTTCAAGATCCCGAGCTTCCAGGGCACCCCGACCGTGATGATCAACGGCGAGGTCGTCGACCTCAACACGATCAAGAGCCCCGAGCTGCTGACCCAGGCCATCCAGAACGCCACCAAGTGACGTCGTACATCCCGAGCCCCACCGTCGGGGTCTTCAACCTCGGACCGCTGCCGATCCGGATGTACGCCCTGTGCATCCTCGTGGGCATCGTCGTCGCGGTGTGGCTCACCGGCCGCCGGCTCGTCCCCCGCGGAGGAGAGCCCGGCCAGGCCCTCGACGTCGCGGCGTGGGGCGTGCTGTTCGGCATCGTCGGCGGGCGGCTCTACCACGTCATCACCACCCCGGGCCCGTACTGGGGCGAGGGCGGCCACCCGGTCGACGCGCTGAAGATCTGGAACGGCGGCCTCGGCATCTGGGGCGCCATCTCGCTGGGCGCCCTGGGTGTCTACATCGGCTGCAGGCGCTCCGGCATCAGCTTCCTCACCTTCGTCGACGCGGCGGTGCCCGGGGTGGCGTTCGCCCAGGCCATCGGCCGCTTCGGCAACTGGTTCAACAACGAGCTCTACGGCGGCCCGACCACCGTGCCGTGGGGGCTGCAGATCCACGAGTGGGACCAGTCCGCGGGGCGTGCCGTGCTCGACTCGTCGGGAAACCCGGTGGTCAAGGGCATCTTCCAGCCCACGTTCCTCTACGAAGCCGTCTTCCTGGTCGTGCTCGGAACCCTGCTGCTCGTCATCGACAAGCGCCGCACCCTGGCCCCCGGCCAGCTGATGGGCCTGTACGTCGCCGGGTACCCGGTCGGCCGGATCGTCATCGAGAAGATGCGCACCGACGAGGCCGAGCTGATCTGGGGGCAGCGGCTCAACGTCTGGACCAGCATCGTCGTGTTCTTCCTCGGCGTCTGGATCTTCTGGTACACCGGCCGTCGCGCCCGCCGCCAGGAGCAACCGGTGGGTGAACCCGAGTCCCAGGATGTGGGATAGCGCGGCTCAGATAGCAAGACGCACAGGGCTGGCGATATCCTTCCCAGACGTGGCCAGAGCCGTCCGCGCCTGACCTTGCCGTGCCCGGTCCCCAGCGGCCGACGACCCCGAGGACGGTGATGCGACGTGACCGTCGCCCGCTTCTCCGCCCAGCCCGCCGACACCGGCCTGTACCGCCGCGAGCACGAGCACGACGCCTGTGGTGTGGCCATGGTGGCGACGATGCGGGGAACCGCCGGCCACGACATCGTCGTCCACGCCCTCGACGCCCTGCGCAACCTCGACCACCGCGGTGCCACCGGCGCCGACCCGCTGGTCGGTGACGGCGCCGGCATCCTCACCCAGGTCCCGGACGCGTTCTTCCGGGCCGTGCTGGATGCCGAGCTGCCGCCGGCGGGTGCGTACGCCGTCGGCATGGCCTACCTGCCCGACGACGCCGACGAGCGGGAGGTCGCCCAGACCCGCATCGAGGAGATCGCGGAGAGCGAGGGCCTGCGGGTCATCGCCTGGCGCGACGTGCCGGTCACGCCCGACCTCGTCGGCCGCGCCGCCCGCGAGTGCATGCCGTACTTCCGCCAGCTCTTCGTCGCCTCCGAGCAGGGCCTGCGCGGCATCGAGCTCGACCGGGTCGCCTTCTGCCTGCGCAAGCGCGCCGAGCACGAGGCCGAGGTCTACTTCCCGTCCCTGTCGGCCCGCACCGTCGTCTACAAGGGCATGCTCACCACCGGGCAGCTCGAGCCGTTCTTCCCGGACCTGTCCGACGAGCGGTTCGCCTCCGAGCTGGCCCTGGTGCACTCGCGCTTCTCGACCAACACCTTCCCGAGCTGGCCGCTGGCCCACCCGTACCGGCTGATCGCGCACAACGGCGAGATCAACACCGTGAAGGGCAACCGCAACTGGATGCGGGCCCGCGAGAGCCAGATCAGCTCCGACCTCTTCCCGGGCACCCTCGACCGGGTCTTCCCGATCTGCACCCCCGGCGCCTCCGACTCCGCCACCTTCGACGAGGTGCTCGAGCTGCTGCACCTCGGTGGCCGGTCGCTGCCGCACTCGGTGCTGATGATGATCCCGGAGGCCTGGGAGAACCACGAGTCGATGGACCCCGCCCGACGGGCGTTCTACGAGTTCCACTCCACCTTCATGGAGCCGTGGGACGGCCCGGCCTGCGTCACCTTCACCGACGGCACCGTCATCGGCGCCGTGCTCGACCGCAACGGCCTGCGCCCGGGCCGCTACTGGGTCACCGACGACGGCCTGGTCGTGCTCGCGTCCGAGGCCGGCGTGCTCGACATCGAGCCCGAGCGGGTCGTCCGCCGCGGCCGGCTGCAGCCGGGCCGGATGTTCCTCGTCGACACCGCCGCCGGCCGCATCGTCAGCGACGAGGAGGTCAAGTCGACCCTCGCCGGCGAGCACCCCTACGAGGAGTGGCTGCACGCCGGCCTGATCGGCCTGGCCGACCTGCCCGAGCGCGAGCACATCATCCACACCCCGGCCTCGGTGGCCCGGCGCCAGCGCACCTTCGGCTACACCGAGGAGGAGCTGAAGATCCTGATCGCCCCGATGGCCGCCACCGGTGGCGAGGCGCTCGGCTCGATGGGCACCGACACCCCGATCGCGGTGCTCTCGGAGCGGCCGCGGATCATCTTCGACTACTTCACCCAGCTGTTCGCCCAGGTCACCAACCCGCCGCTCGACGCCATCCGCGAAGAGCTCGTCACCTCGCTCGGCAGCTCGATCGGCCCCGAGGGCAACGTGCTCGACGCCACCCCGGCGCACGCCCGCCAGGTGACCCTGCCGTTCCCGGTCATCGACAACGACGAGCTCGCCAAGATCGTGCACATCAACGCCGACGGCGACCTGCCCGGCTACAGCACGGTGGTCGTCAAGGGCACCTACGACGTGGGCGGTGGCGAGGACGCCCTCCGGGCCCGGCTGCACGAGATCTTCGCCGAGGTCTCGGCCGCGATCCGCGACGGCGCCCGCTTCGTGGTGCTCTCCGACCGCGACTCCGACCGCGACCTGGCCCCGATCCCGTCGCTGCTGCTCACCTCCGCGGTGCACCACCACCTGATCCGCGAGAAGACCCGCACCCAGGTCGGCCTCGTCGTCGAGGCGGGCGACGTCCGCGAGGTACACCACGTGGCCCTGCTCGTGGGCTACGGGGCGGCCGCGATCAACCCCTACCTCGCGATGGAGACCGTCGAGGACATGGTGCGCAACGGCGCCATCACCGCGGTCACCGAGGAGAAGGCCGTCGCCAACCTGATCAAGGCGCTGGGCAAGGGCGTGCTCAAGGTGATGTCGAAGATGGGCATCTCGACGGTCGCCTCCTACCGCGGCGCCCAGGTCTTCGAGGCGATCGGCCTGTCGCAGGACCTCGTCGACGAGTTCTTCACCGGCACGGTCAGCCAGCTCGGCGGCGTCGGCCTCGACGTCATCGCGGCCGAGACCGCGTCCCGGCACGCGGCCGCCTACCCGCCCGACGGCATCCGGCAGGCGCACCGCAAGCTGCTCGTCGGTGGCGAGTACCAGTGGCGCCGCGAGGGCGAGCCGCACCTGTTCGACCCCGACACCGTCTTCCGGCTGCAGCACGCGACCCGGGCCCGGCGCTACGACGTCTTCAAGCAGTACACCTCGCGGATCGACGAGCAGGCCGGCCGGCTGATGACGCTGCGCGGGCTCTTCGAGCTCGGTGGCACCGACCCGCGCCCGCCCGTGCCGATCGACGAGGTCGAGCCGGTCAGCTCGATCGTCCAGCGGTTCAACACCGGGGCGATGAGCTACGGCTCGATCAGCATGGAGGCCCACGAGACCCTCGCCATCGCGATGAACCGGCTCAAGGCCCGGTCCAACACCGGTGAGGGCGGCGAGGACCCCGAGCGCCTGATGGACCCCGAGCGCCGCTCGGCGATCAAGCAGGTGGCGTCCGGGCGGTTCGGGGTGACCTCGCTCTACCTCACCCACGCCGACGACATCCAGATCAAGATGGCGCAGGGCGCCAAGCCGGGCGAGGGCGGCCAGCTGCCCGGGCCCAAGGTCTACCCGTGGATCGCGAAGACCCGGCACTCGACGCCGGGGGTCGGGCTGATCAGCCCGCCGCCGCACCACGACATCTACTCCATCGAGGACCTCGCCCAGCTGATCCACGACCTCAAGAACGCCAACCCGGAGGCCCGGATCCACGTCAAGCTGGTGTCCGAGGTCGGCGTCGGCACGGTCGCCGCGGGCGTCAGCAAGGCGCACGCCGACGTGGTGCTCATCTCCGGCCACGACGGCGGCACCGGGGCCAGCCCGCTCACCAGCCTCAAG
>DASSQL010000033.1:0-2157 GCA_035702525.1 Ornithinibacter sp.
ACCCGGAAGGCGCAGCGGAAGTCGCCCAGCGACTCGAACGCGCGGTCGAGCGCCGGCTCGTCGAGGTGGTGGGCCACCGTGACGTGCGGGTGGTACGGGAAGTCGAGCGGCCGCTCGACCGGGCCCGACCGCACCGCGCGCTCGAGCGCCTCGCAGTTCGGGATGCCGCGCGAGACCTGCACGAAGACGACCGGCGAGACCGGCCGGAAGGTGCCGGTCCCCGAGAGCACCATGTCGAACGGCTCGGCGGCCGCCGTGACGGCGAGCAGGTGCTCGAGGAACGCGTCCATCTCGTCGGGCTGGATCGCGGTCGGCGGCAAGAGGGTCACGTGCGGGGGGATGGCCGACGCCATCGGGTCGCCGAACTCCTCCCGGGCGAGCTGGAGGGTGGTCGACCAGGGCTCGGGGACGGTGACGGCGACGCCGTGGTGCGGCATGGGCAGGGACCCTACTCCGCCGCCGGGAGCAGCCCGACGGCATCCCGGACGCGGCGCATCGTGGTCTCGGCGATGACGGCGGCGCGCTCCGCACCGCGGGCCAGGATGCGGTCGAGCTCGGCCGGGTCGGCGAGCAGCTCGGCCATCCGCTCGCGGAACGGCGTGACGGCGTCGACCACGACCTCGGCGACGGCCTTCTTCAGGTCGCCGTAGCCGCGCCCGGCGAAGTCGGCCTCGACCTCGGCGATCGGGGTGCCCGACAGCACGGAGTGGATGACGAGCAGGTTCGACACCCCGGGCTTGGTCTCCGGGTCGTAGCGCACCTCGGCCTCGGTGTCGGTGACGGCCGAGCGGATCTTCTTCGCGATCCGCCCCGGCTCGTCGCTGAGCAGCACCAGCCCCTTGTCCGACGACATCGAGCCGCTCATCTTCGCGGTGGGCTCCTGGAGGTCCATGATCTTGGCCGACTCCTTGAGGATGTACGGCTCGGGCACCGTGAGCACCGGGCCGAACCGCGCGTTCATCCGCTCGGCGAGGTCGCGGGTGATCTCGAGGTGCTGGCGCTGGTCCTCACCGACCGGCACGAACGCCGCGTCGTACATCAGGATGTCGGCGGCCATCAGCACCGGGTACGTGAACAGCCCGACGTTGGCGTTGTGCCCCTTGGATGTCTTGTCCTTGTACTGCGTCATCCGGTTCATCTCGCCCATGGCCGTCTGGCAGGCGAGCACCCAGCCGAGCTCGGGGTGCTGGCTGACGTGGCTCTGGCAGAACACGGCCGAGGTCTCGGGGTCGACCCCGCCGGCGATGAACTGCGCGGCGGTGACCCGGGTGCGGCGGCGCAGCACCTCGGGGTCGGTGGGCACGGTGAGCGCGTGCAGGTCGGCCACGAAGTAGTAGGCGTCGAAGTCCTGTTGCAGCCCGACCCAGTTCACGAGGGCACCGAGGAAGTTGCCGAGGTGGAGGGAGTCGCTCGTCGGCTGCATCCCGGAGAGGATGCGCGGGCGTGCGGAAGCGGCCGCTGCGGGGGTGGACATGCCCACATTGTGTCAGGGGTGCGGCCCCTAGACTCACCGCCATGAGCCGGGTCGTCGAGACGCACCGCCACGTGTTCGCAGCCGAGCCGGACGGGGTGTGGTCCGCACCCGGTCGGGTCAACCTGATCGGCGAGCACACCGACTACAACGACGGCCTGGTGCTGCCGATCGCGCTTCCGCACCGCACGGATGCCGCCTGCTCACCGCGCGCCGACGACCTCCTCCGCGTGTGGTCGGTGCAGACCGACGAGCTGGTCGAGGTGCCGCTGGCCGACGTCGGGCCGGGTCGGCCCGAGGGCTGGGCGGCCTACGTGGCCGGGGTGCTCTGGGCGCTGCGCGCCGAGGGGCACACGGTGCGCGGGATGGACGTCACGGTCGACAGCGCGGTGCCGGTGGGCGCGGGGCTGTCGAGCTCGGCGGCGCTCGAGTGCGCGGTCGGGGCCGCCGCCAGCGACCTGTTCGGCCTGGGCCTGCTCGCCGACGACGCCGGCCGGGCGCGGCTCGCGGCAGCCTGTGTGCGGGCCGAGAACGAGGTGGCCGGTGCGCCCACCGGCGCCATGGACCAGTCGGCGGCACTGCTCTGCCGGGCCGAGCACGCCCTGCTTCTCGACTGCCGCAGCGGCGCCACCGAGCAGGTGCCCTTCCACCTGGCCGGCGACGACACGGCATCCGGTCACGTCCTG
>DASSQL010000034.1:0-10335 GCA_035702525.1 Ornithinibacter sp.
GCGCCGCGAGCACGACATCCAGGCGGCGCTCGCCCCGGTCTTCCCGGCGGTGCCGCGGATGGTCTCCTTCTGCGGTGACGACGACGTCATCGGGTCGCAGTTCTACGTCATGGAGCGCATCGAGGGCACCATCCTGCGCCGTGACGTGCCGCCAGAGCTCGGCCTCGACCGCGACGGCGTGGCAGCGCTGTGCCGCACCGCGATCGACACCCTGGTGGCCCTGCACGACGTCGACGTCGAGGCCGCCGGGCTCGCCGACCTCGACCGCGGCGACGGCTACGTCCGGCGCCAGGTCGACGGCTGGTGCGGCCGGTTCCGACGCGCGCGCACCGACGACGTCGGCGACTTCGAGGCGACGATGGCCTGGATCGCGGCCCACGAGCCGGCCGACCGTCCGCACGTGCTGATCCACAACGACTTCCGGTTCGACAACCTCGTGCTCGACCTCCACGACCCGACCCGCATCGTCGGCGTGCTCGACTGGGAGATGGCCACGGTCGGCGACCCGCTGATGGACCTCGGTGCGGCCCTGGCCTACTGGGTGCAGGCCGACGACCACCCGGCCTTCCTCGCGGTGCGCCGCCAGCCCACGCACACCCCGGGGATGCTGACCCGGGCCGAGGTCGTCGAGCGCTACTCCGCGGCCCGCGGCCTCGAGGTGTCCCCCGAGCAGTGGCGCTTCTACGACGTGTTCGGCGCCTTCCGCCTGGCCGTCATCGCCCAGCAGATCTACTACCGGTTCCACGAGGGCCAGACGAGCAACCCGGCCTACGGTGAGTTCCGCGACGTCGTGCGCTTCCTCGACCAGCACTGCAGCGCCCTCATCGGCGACAACTGACCCCGACGACCACGAGAAGGACACCCATCCCATGCCGACCACCCTGATCACCGGCGCCAGCTCGGGCCTGGGCGCCGAGATGGCCCGCCAGCTCGCCGACCGCGGCTGGGACCTCGCCCTGGCCGCCCGGCGCACCGAGCGGCTCGAGGGGCTGCGCGACGAGATCCTCGCGGCGCACCCCGACCGGCGGGTCGAGCTGCGTGCCCTCGACGTCACCGACGACGCCCAGGTGTTCGAGGTCTTCGCCGCCTTCCGCTACGACTTCGGCACGATCGACCGGGTCATCGTCAACGCCGGTCTCGGCAAGGGCGCCCCGATCGGCACCGGCCGCTACGACGCCAACCGGCAGACCGCGATGACCAACTTCGTCGCGGCCCTGGCCCAGACCGAGGCCGCGATGGAGATCTTCCGGGCCCAGAAGCGCGGCCACCTGGTGATGATCTCGTCGGTCTCGGCGATGCGCGGCATGCGCAAGACCGTGACGACCTACGCCGCGACCAAGGCCGGGGTCGCGACCCTGGCCGAGGGCATCCGCAACGAGATGCTCGGCGAGCCCGACCTCGACATCCGGGTCTCGACGATCTACCCGGGCTACATCCGCTCGGAGATGAACGAGCGGGTGAAGAAGACCCCGTTCATCGTCGACACGCAGACCGGGGTGCGCGCCATGGTCGAGGCGATCGAGAAGGAGAAGGCCAACGCGCTCGTCCCGGCGTGGCCGTGGGTGCCGCTCGGGGCGGCGATGCGCCACCTGCCGCTGCCCCTCGTCCGGAAGATCATGTGACCGTGGCCCGCGTGCTGGTGACGGCGCACCTGCCCGGTGACGGGCCCGCTCGCCTGGCTGCCGCCGGGCACGAGGTGACCTACCGCGACGCCGCGTCGGGGATGCCGCGCGACGAGCTGCTCGCGGCCGTCGCCGGGGTCGACGCGCTGGTGGCGATGCTGGTCGACCGGGTCGACGCCGAGCTGCTGGATGCCGCCGGGCCGGGTCTGCGGGTCGTCGCCGACGTGGTGGTGGGCTACGACAACATCGACGTGCCCGCCTGCACCGAGCGCGGTGTCGTCGTGACGAACACCCCCGGGGTGCTCACCGACGCGACGGCCGACATCGCGATGTCGCTGGTGCTGATGACCACCCGCGGCCTGGGTGCCGCCGAGCGCCGGGTGCGCACGGGGGTGCCGTGGCAGTGGAACTTCACGGCCGACCTCGGCACCGGACTGCGCGGGAAGACGCTCGGCATCGTCGGCCCGGGGGCCATCGGCCTGGCGACCGCCCGGCGGGCGGCGGCCTTCGGCATGGAGATCCTGCTCAGCGGCCGCTCGGCACCCGACCCCGGGGTGGTGGACGGGCTGGGCGCTCGGGTCGTCGACCTCGGTGAGCTGCTCACGGCATCCGACGTCGTCTCCCTGCACTGCCCGCTCACCCCGGCCACGCACCACCTGGTCGGCGCCGACGAGCTGCGGGCGATGAAGCCGACCGCCCACCTGGTCAACACGGCCCGCGGCCCGGTCGTCGACGAGGCGGCCCTGGTGGCGGCGCTCGAGGCGGGCGAGATCGCGGGCGCGGGCCTCGACGTCTTCGAGGACGAGCCGCGGGTGCACCCGGGCCTGCTTCGCCGCGACGACGTCGTGCTGCTGCCGCACGTCGGCTCGGCGACGGTCGAGACGCGCACCGCGATGGCCGACCTCGCCGTGGCGAACGTGCTCGCGGTCCTCGGCGGAGGCGACCCGGTCACTCCGGTCCGGGGCTGAGCCGGTCCTGCGCGATGCGGCGGCCTGTGCGGCGCAGCAGCTCTCGTGCGTCGGCGCGTGACCGGTCAGGGTCGGGCTCGAGGTCGGTGAGGGGGTAGGCCGCGCGCACCCCGAGGTCGGCCAACCCGGTCGCGTCGAGGGCGAGCCGGCCGCACACGGCCACGACCGGGATGCCGTGCGCGGCCGCCCGCCGTGCCACCCCCGCGACCGCCTTGCCCGCGAGGGTCTGCGCGTCGAGTGCACCCTCACCGGTGATGACCAGGTCGGCGCCGGTCAGGGCGTCGTCCAGGCCGACGAGGTCGAGCACGACGTCGACCCCGGAGCGGCGCTCGGCGCCGAGTACCGCGAGCAGCGCGAACCCCACCCCGCCGGCGGCCCCCGCCCCCGGCTGCTGGGGCAACTTCGACCTATTGGTCGATCTTGTCCCGGCGGCCGGGAGGGGGAGGGCGGCGGCCACCGCCTCTGCCCAGTGGGTGAGGGCCACTTCGAGGGTGACCACCTCGTCGGGAGTGGCGCCCTTCTGCGGGGCGAACACGGCCGCCGCTCCGGTCGGGCCGAGCAACGGGCTGTCGACGTCCGCTGCCAGCACCAGGTGCGTTGTCGCCAGGCGCGGGTCGAGCCCGGACAGGTCGAGCCGAGCGAGGTTCGCCAGGGCTGCACCACCGTCCGGCAGCGCGTGCCCGTCGGAGTCGAGCAGCCGTGCACCGAGGGCGGCGAGCATGCCGGCGCCGCCGTCGGTGCTGGCCGACCCGCCCACCCCCACGACGACCTCGTCGGCCCCGAGGTCGAGCGCGGCCCGCAGCGCCGCACCGAGCCCGCGGCTCGACGCGGTGAGCGGAGCCGGGATGCCGCCCGGCAGTCGGCCGAGCCCACAGGCGTCGGCCATCTCCACGAGCACCGTCACCCGCCCGGTCCGGCGCCGGACGGCCAGGGTCGCCGACACCGGGTCACCGGTGGGGCCGTGCACCTCCACTGCCACACCGCACCATCTCGAGGCCAGGGCCGCGGCCACCGTCCCCTCGCCGCCGTCCGCGACCGGCACCACGACGACCCGCGCGGTGGGGGTGACGTCGAGCAGCCCGAGGCGCACGGCATCCGCCACCGCAACCGAGCTCAGTGAGCCCTTGAACGAGTCGCTCGCGACGACGACCCTCGGCGCGCCCACCTCACCCACGGCACGAACCGGTCACAGGTGCCGGTGCATCACGTGCAGGCCGACCCGGCCGTGCATGGCCGAGTCGAAGGCTTCGGGCACGGTGCCGACCACCTCGAACCCGAGGTCGTGCCACAGGTGCACCGCCGCCAGGTTCGTCTCGACCACCGCGTTGAACTGCATTGCGGCATAGCCCTGTTCACGTGCCCAGTCCAGAACCCACTCGCCCAGCGCCCGCCCGACCCCCTGGCCGCGGGCGGCGTCCGCGACCATGAACGATGCCGTCGCCACGTGGCTGCCGCGCGCCGGCCGGTTGGGGCCGGCCTTCGCCGACCCGAGCACCGCGCCGTCGTCGGAGACGGCCACGACCGTGATGCCCGGGGGTGACTCGACCCACAGGTCGTGCGCCTGCGCCGAGCTCAGCCCCTCGGGGTACGCGTACGTCTCGCCGGCGGCGACCACGTCGCGGAAGACCGGGTAGAACGCCGGCCAGTCCGCCTCCGAGATGGCCCGGATCAGCACGTCGACGTCAGGCCTCCGGCTGCGGGCGCATGTGCAGCCACGGGCGGGTGAGCTCGAAGTGGCGCCCGGTGACCTCGTCGACCTCGATGGCGATCGTGTTGAACTTCGCGGTGTTGACCCACGGGCGCAGTGGTAGCTGCTCGATCTCGTCCTCCTCGTGGCCCTCGAGCTGGCGGGCGCGGCCGCGCACCACGACGCTGGTCGCCTCCTCCTCGCCGAAGTGGTCGATCTCGAAGGCGACGTCGGCATTCATCGTCAGGCCGAGCAGCTTGCTTCCCTCCGCCGTGCGGAAGACGATGCGACGCCGCTCGTCGACGGCGTAGTTGATCGGCACGAGGTGTACCTCGTCGGCCAGGTGGAACGCGAGCCTGCCGAACTCCTCGTCGTGGAGCATCTGCCAGCAGGTGGCCTCGGGGATGGCGGTGACGGGCGAGTGCTCGGACATGCGACCTCCTGAGGGTGTTACCTGCCCCGAATCTACTGGCGTGCAGGCCACGGGGCACATCGCAATGATCGTTCTCACGCGCCGCGACCCCGATCCCTCCCCAACTCCGGCCGCGGTGGGTAGCGTTCGCGGCGTGACTCGCGTCGAGGTGGTCGTCATCGGAGCCGGACCCGGGGGCCTCGCGGTCGCCGCGGCCCTGAAGGGGCAGGGCCTCAACCCGCTCGTCGTCGACCGGGCCGACCGGGTCGGCAGCTCCTGGCGCGGCCACTACGACCGGCTGCACCTGCACACTCCCCGTCGCTGGTCCGGGCTCCCCGGCTACCCGATCCCGCGCGGCTTCGGTCGTTGGGTGGCCCGCGACGACGTGGTCCGCTACCTCGAGGCGTACGCCGCGCACCACCGGCTCGAGCTGCGCCTGGGGTCGGGCGTCACCGGCATCGACCGCGTCGACCCGAGCCCGGACGGCGCCCGCTGGGCCGTGCGGCTCGACGACGGCAGCACCGTCACGGCCGACCACGTCGTCGTCGCGACGGGCTACAACCACACGCCCGTCGAACCGGACTGGCCCGGCCTGGACGGCTTCCCCGGCGAGGTCGTCCTCGCCAGGCACTACCGCAACGGCCGCCCGTACGCCGGGCGCGACGTGCTCGTCGTCGGCTCGGGCAACACCGGCATGGAGATCGCCACCGACCTCGCCGACCACGGGGCGACCCGGGTCTGGCTCGCGGTGCGCACCCCGCCGCACATCCTGCCGCGCTCCCGGATGGGCTGGCCGGCGCAGGGGACCGGCATCCTCGTGCGCCGCCTGCCGCCTCGCCTGGTCGACCGGGTCGCTGCGGTGCTGGCCGTGGTCCAGGAGCCCGACCTCACCGCCTACGGCCTGCCCAGGCCCGAGGCCGACCTCTACTCCCGGGTGCTGGTCGGGCGGATCCCCGTGCAGGACGTCGGCATCGTCGACGCCATCCGCGCCAAGCGGGTCGAGCCGGTGGCCGCCGTGCAGGCGGTCGAGGGCTCCGACGTGGTGCTCGCCGACGGCTCTCGCGTGCGACCGTCGGTCGTGGTCGTGGCGACCGGCTACCGCGCCGGCCTCGAGCCGGTCGTCGGCCACCTCGACGTGCTCGACGGCCGCGGCCTGCCGCTGGTGCACGGCGCGCACGAGCCCGATGGTGCCCCCGGCCTGTGGTTCACCGGCTACACGAACCCGATCTCCGGGATGCTGCGTGAGCTGCGGATCGACGCCGAGAGGATCGCCGCGGCGATCAGCCGGGCAGGCGCTCGGTCTCCAGCGTGAAGCGGTGCGCCCGCAGCCGGTCGACGAGGGGGGCACCCAGCGCGGCCGCGGGTGTGAGCACGCCCGCGGCATCCGGTAGTGCGTCGCCGTCCTCGACCAGGCTGAGCGCGGCCTGGCCCAGCATCACCGCGGTGCCGCTGTACCCGGGGTCGTAGGGCGCCGCGACGGTGGTGCGGTAGCGCGCCCCGTTGGTCGCCTGCGCGGTGACCTCCATCCGGAACCTGCCCCTGGCCTGGGCGTCCTCGCTCGGGCCCTCGCCGGGCTTGGGCAGCACCCGGTCGAGCAGCGCGCGGGTCGGGCCGAAGGCGAACCCCGCCAGCCCGGCGCCGAGCGCCACCGACATGCCACCCGCGGCCACCGCGCCCGCCGGCCCGCTGCCGTAGTCGGAGTACTCGGCGTACCGGAAGCCGTCGCCGTAGCCGAGCAGCGACGCCGACCGCGCGACGATGCGGGTGTTGAAGGCGGCCATGACGAACGGCCCGGTGAAGTGGCCGTTGTCGGCGTCGCGCTTGACGGGGGACGCCTTGGTCACCGTGTCGACGAGACCTCCGAGGCCACTGCGCTTGCGCGTCGAGCCGGATGCCGTGCCGCCGGCGGGCCGCGGCGGGCGGCCGCCCTCGGCCAGCGCCCAGGGGTCGCCGACGACGCGGCGCGCGGCCTTGTCGCTCTTCAGCTCGGCGACCTGGGTGCGGGCGGAGTCGATGGTGCCACCGCTGAACCCGCCCTTGAGGGTGCGCACGGCCAGGTGGGTACGGCCGAGCTCGGCGCCGTCGGCGCGGGCCGCCTCGGCGGTCAGCCACACCCCGAGGTCGCTGGGGATCGAGTCGAAGCCGCAGGCGTGGATGATGCGCGCCCCGGTGCGCTTGGCGCTCTCGTGGTTGGCGGCGATGCTGCGGTGCACGAAGAGCACCTCGCCGGTGAGGTCGCAGTAGTGCGTACCGGCCTCGGCGCACGCGGCGGCCAGCGGGACGCCGTACTTCACGTAGGGCCCGACGGTCGTCACGACGACCCGGGCGCGCCGGGCGAGGTCGGTGACCGCAGCCTCGTCGGTGGCGTCGACCACGAGCAGCGGCCAGTGCGCGGCTTCGGCGCCGAGCGAGCGGGAGACCTCGCCCAGCCGGGTCAGCGAGCGACCGGCCAGCGCGATGCGCAGCCCGGGGTCGGCCTCGGCGGCGAGGTGGCGGGCGGTCAGCCGTCCGACGAACCCCGTCGCGCCGAACAGGACGATGTCGAACTCACGTGCGTCAGCGCTCATCCGCTCACCCTAGAGCGCCACAGCCACCACGGTCCGGCACGGTGTCCTGACGACCTGGCCTGCTGTGACTCCGAGTGGCCCGTGGGCTGGGTGGGGACGAGCTCCGGCGGGGAGGTGCCGCGGTTCGGCGCGAGTCACCGCGTGGGACTCGTCGTGATCACAGCAGTTCCCGCGCGGTGACCAGCGCTGTAGGACGCCCCTGTGGCGCAGGACCGACGTTGGGTGCTCAGGTGGTCGCCGGGGCAGGACGACGCCGTCAGGGGACGACGACGACCTTGTGGGCGGTGCGGTCCGAGCGCAGCGCCTCGAGCGCCGGCCCGTAGTCGTCGAGGGCGAAGCGGTGGGTGATCAGCCCGGTGGTGCGGGCCCGGCCGGCGCGCAGCGCCGCGATCGCCGCCGGGAACGAGCTGATCTCGGCGAACGACCCCTTGATCGTCAGCTCGCGACGGAACACGTCGTAGGGCGAGATCGACACCCGGTCGGCCTCGTCGGCCACCCCGTAGAACACCGCGGTGCCCCCGTTGCGGGTCAGCGGCAGCAGCACCTCGGCGACGGCCGCCGCCCCCGTGGCGTCGACGGTGAGGTCGTAGCCCGCGCCACCGGTCAGCTCGGTCAGGGCCCGCACCGACCCCGCAAGGTCACCACGGTCCATCAGCACGGTGCGGTCGGCGCCCAGCGTGGCCGCCAGCTCGAGCTTGAACGCGGTCGGTGCCGCCACGGTCACCGACGCCGCGCCCGCGGCCCGCAGCAGCTGGGCGAGCAGGATGCCGGTCGGCCCGGCCCCGATGACCAGTGCGGTCGAGCCGTGCCGTGGGCCGATGACGTCGACGGCGTGCGCGGCGCAGGACGTCGGTTCGGTGAACACCGCCGTGTCGTCGTCGAGGCCCTCGACCGCGAAGACCTGCACGGCGGGCGCGACCAGGTACTCGGCGAACCCGCCCGGCAGGCTCGACCCGACCCCGGTGAGGTCGTCGCACAGCAGCGGCCGGCCCTCGCGGCAGTAGGCGCAGCGCCCGCAGCTCGCGTTGGGGTTGACGGCCACCCGTTCCCCGAGCGCCAGTCCGGCCACGTCGTCGCCGAGGGCGTCGACGACCCCGACCACCTCGTGGCCCGGCACCATCGGGTAGACCGCCATGAACTGCCCGTCGTGCAGGTGCAGGTCGGTGCCGCAGACGCCGGTCTGGATGACGCGCACGCGCACCTCACCCGGCCGGGGCTCGGGGGTCGGCACCTCGCGGACGCTGAACTCCCGCGGAGCGTCGTAGACGACGGCCCTCATCGCGACACCGGCCGCCCGGCCACCACCGTGGTCAGCCGCCGGTCGTCGGGTACGCGGCCGCCACCGTCGCGTCGTACCGGGCCCGGGTCTCGGCGCCCGTGGCCGTGTCACCCGGGTCGACCGTCACGTCGACGTCGACGTCCCAGCGCGGCGGCTGGTCGCCACCGGCCAGCGCCCAGGCCGCCTGCCGGGCCGCTCCGACGGCGACGTACTCACCCGGGCTCGGCACCGCGACGGGCACCCCGAACAGGTCGGGCGCGATCTCCTGCACCGCGGTCGACGCCGCGGCACCGCCGATGAGCAGCACCCGCTCGACCGGGCAGCCGACGGCGCGCACGGCATCCACGGCGGCGGCGAGGTTGAGCAGCATCCCCTCGATGACCGCTCGGGCCAGGTTCTCCGGCGTCGCGTTCGACCGGGTCAGCCCGTGCAGCGAGCCGGTGGCCGTCGGCAGGTTCGGGGTGCGCTCGTGGTCGAGGTAGGGCAGCAGGGTGAGGCCACCGGCCCCGGGTGCGCCGGCCAGCGCGAGGCGGTCGAGGCCGGCGTGGTCGGTGCCGAGCATGGCGGCCCCGGCCGTGGTCACCCGGGCTGCGTTGAGGGTGCAGACGAGGGGGAGGAAGCCGCCCTCGGCATCCGCGAACGACTGCACGCAGCCGGTGGGGTCGGCCGACGCCCGAGAGTTGCGGGCGAACGCCGTGCCGCTGGTGCCGAGCGACACGACCACGTCGCCGGGCCGCAGGCCCAGGCCCAGGGCGGCGCCCATGTTGTCGCCGGTGCCCGCGGCCACGGCCAGCCCGGATGCCGTGTGGCCGACGACCTCGGCCGGCGCCGCGACGCGCGGCACGGCCAGGTCGGTGCCGGTCGCGAGCCGGAGGAGGTCGGGGCGGTACTCGCGGGTGCCCGCGGACCAGTAGCCGGTTCCGGAGGCGTCGCCGCCGTCGGTGGTCCACTCGTCGGGAGCGGTCGCACCGTCGGCGCGGATCCGACCGGTGAGCCAGTCGTGGGGCAGCACGCAGGTGCGGGCCCTGGCCAGGCTGTCCGGCTCGTGGGTGGCCACCCAGCGCAGCTTGCTGACCGTGGTCGCGGCGACGGGCACCAGGCCGGTTGCGTCGGCCCAGGCCTGTGCACCCAGCTCGGCGACGAGGTCGTCGGCGGCCTGCGCGGAGCGGGTGTCGTTCCACAGCAACGCGTCTCGCACGACCTCGCCGTGCTCGTCGAGCAGCACCATGCCGTGCTGCTGGCCGCCGACGGCGACCGCGGAGACGCCGTCGAGGATGCCGTCACCGCTCGCCTCCTGCCAGGCGGCCCACCAGTGGCGCGGGTCGACCTCGGTGCCGTCGGGGTGTGACGCCCGACCGGTGCGGACGACCGCCCCGGTCTCGGCGTCGCAGACGACGACCTTGCAGGACTGGGTCGACGTGTCGACCCCGGCGACGAGCGGACGATCAGGCATGGTGCTCACTCTCTCAGCAGTGCTCTCGGGTCGTACAGGCGGTGAGACGCCCAGCGCTGGGCCCATTCAGCGCTGGGCGCCGCCCGCCGGCCCGACCCCGCAGGGGAAGGGCCGGGCCGGTGGGACCGGGTCGCGGACCGTGCACCTCGGTCGCGCCCCCGTCAGTGCTGCTCGGCCAGGCTCCACATGGTCCACAGCTCGGTGCGCATGCGCCGCGGCTGGGACAGCGTGTAGAGCACCGCACCGGCGATGTCGGAGGGTTCCATGAACGGCCCCGAGGTGGGGTCGCCGTCACCGAAGCGGCCGTCGGCCGCCGCGAACGGGGTGTTGACCCCGGCCGGCGCGAG
>DASSQL010000035.1:0-13114 GCA_035702525.1 Ornithinibacter sp.
ATCTGCTCGGAGTGCCTCCTCGTCCAGCTCCCGGCGTACATCTCCGGCGAGGAGATCTTCAGCCACTACGCCTACTTCTCCTCCTACAGCGACTCCTGGGTGGCCCACGCGAAGACCTACGTCGACGACGCCGCGCAGCGCCTGGGCCTGGGGCCCGACTCCTTCGTCGTGGAGGTCGCGAGCAACGACGGCTACCTGCTCCAGCACGTGGTGGCGCGCGGCATCCGGTGCCTGGGCATCGAGCCCGCGGCCAACGTCGCGGAGGCGGCCCTGGAGAAGGGCATCCCCACCGAGGTGATGTTCCTGGGCGAGGAGACCGGCAGCAAGGTGCGCTCCGTGCACGGGCCGGCCGACCTGGTCGCCGCGAACAACGTCTTCGCCCACGTGCCCGACATCGTCGACTTCGCCCAGGGGCTGCGGGCCCTCGTCGCCGACACCGGCCGGGTCACCATCGAGATCCCGCACCTGCTGCGGCTCATCGAGGGCAACGAGTACGACACGATCTACCACGAGCACTACTCCTACCTGTCGCTGCTCACGACCCAGCGCGTGCTCGCCGCCGCCGGGCTGACCGTCGTCGACGTCGAGGAGCTGTCGACCCACGGAGGGTCCCTGCGCACCTGGTCGGCCCCCACCGAGCACGCACCGGCGCCCACCGCAGCGGTCGAGCGCCTGCTCGCCGCGGAGGCCGCGGCCGGCCTCGACACGGTCGAGGGGCACGCGGGGTTCGCCACCCAGGTCGCCGCCGTGCGCGACGACCTGCTCGAGTTCCTCATCGGCTGCTCGCGCCGCGGCGAGACGGTGGTGGCCTACGGCGCGCCGGGCAAGGGGAACACGCTCCTGAACCACTGCGGCATCCGCTCCGACCTCGTGCAGTTCTCGGTCGACCGGAACCCGTTCAAGCACGGGAAGTTCCTGCCGGGCACGCACATCCCCATCCACCCGGTGGAGGCCCTCGCCCCGGCCCGCCCCGACTACGTGCTCGTCATGCCGTGGAACCTCCGCGAGGAGATCTCCGCCCAGCTCGCCCCGGTCGTCAGGGACTGGGGTGGTCGCCTCGTCGTGGCACTGCCGCACCTCGAGGTGATCTGACGCAAGGAATCCGCCGAGACTCTGCAGGGAGGGTCAGGTATGAAGGTAGTTCTGTTCTGTGGTGGGCTCGGGATGCGTATGCGTTCCGGCCCGGAGTCGTTGCCCAAACCGATGATGCCGATCGGCAGCCGCCCCGTGCTGTGGCACGTCATGCGCTACTACGCCCACTTCGGGCACACCGAGTTCATCCTCGCGCTGGGCTTCGGGGCCCAGTCGGTGAAGGACTACTTCCTCCACTACGAGGAGACCGCGTCGAACGACTTCGTGCTCACCAAGGGCGGGGCGCACGTCGAGCTGCTCGGCAGCGACATCTCCGACTGGAAGATCACCTTCATCGACACCGGACTCGACACCCCCATCGGGGAGCGGCTGCGGCGGGTGCGCGACCACCTCGAGGACGACGACGTCTTCATGGCGAACTACGGCGACGTGCTCACCGACGCACCGATGAACCAGATCATCGACGACTTCCTCCCCACCGATGCCGTCGGTTCCCTGCTCGCGGTGCGGCCGCAGGACTCGTTCCACGTCGTCGCGATCGGGCAGGAGTCGCGGATCACCGGGTTCGAGCCGGTCGCGGACAAGTCGTTCCGGATCAACGGCGGGTACTTCGTGCTCCGGCAGGACATCTTCGACTACATGGGGCCCAACCAGGACCTCGTCATGGACGCGTGCGTCAACGCCGCCGCCGAGGGACGGATGCGGGCCGTCGAGTACGACGGGTTCTGGGCGCCGATGGACACCCTCAAGGAGCGCACGGCGCTGGAGGAGATGTACCGCCACGGCGAGTGCCCGTGGGCCGTCTGGCGAGAGGACCGGTTGGCCCTGGGCAAGCGGATGCACCCCGTCGACGTGGCGATCCCGGTGTGACGGCCACCGCTTCGCCCACCAGCCCGCCCACCGCGCGCACGTTCGCGTGCCGGGCCTGTGGCCGCGCGTCCCCCCCGCTGGTCCTCGACCTCGGGGAGGTGCCGGCGTCCGACCAGTTCCCTCCCGCGGACGACCCCTACCCGGACCCGAGGTGGCCGCTCACGCTGCACATGTGCCCCTCGTGCCTGCTCGTGCAGCTCGGCCCGGGCCGCGCGGCGTACCCCGAGCCACAGCTGGCCGTCGACTCGGCCACCGCGCTGGAGCACGCCCGCACGTCGGTGGCCGAGGTGCTCGCCGCGGAGGGCATCGGCCCCGGCTCGACCGTCATCGAGCTCGACAGCTCGCACGGCGCCTCCTGGCTGCCGCGCTTCCTCGAGGCGGGCCTGCGCGAGGTCCCCCCCGACGGCCGGGCCGACCTCGTCGTCGACGTGCACCACCTGATGCACTTCGAGCACCTGGACCCGGTTCTCGCCGCCCACGCGGCCCGGGTGGCACCCGGGGGGCGGTTCGTCTGCGAGTTCTTCCACGTGCTGCCCGTGGTGCAGAAGACCCTCATCGACACCATCCGGCACGGCCACTTCGTCTACCTGTCGGTGCTCGCGGCCCGGCCCCTCCTCGCCCGGCACGGGCTCACGGTCACCCGGGCCAAGCTCGTCGACGTGTACGGCGGCAGCGTGCGGCTCACGGCGGCGCGCTCCGACGAGGTGCCGGCCGTCGACCCGAGCGTCGAGGACGTGGTCGCCCTCGAGGGGGCCGCCGGCCTGGACCGCCTCGCCGCGCTGGAGGCACTCGGTGCCCGCGGCGCCCGGGCCGCGAGCGAGTTCCGCCGGCACCTCGAGCAGCTGCACCGCGAGGGCCGACGGGTCGCCGGCTACGGCGCCCCGTCCAAGGCTCCCGTCCTGCTCGCCCTGTCCAAGGTCGGTGTCGACCTCCTGCCCTACACGGTCGACCTGTCACCGGCCAAGCACGGATGCCGGGTGCCCGGGGTGGGCGTCCCCATCCGACCCGTGCAGGACCTCGTCGACGACCGGCCCGACGACGTCATCGTGCTCACCTGGGACATCGCCGACGAGGTGGCGGCCCAGCTGGCCCGGATGAGCGCCGGCAGCGGCTGGGCGCCCCGGCTGTGGGCACCGCTCCCCGAACCCCGTGAGCTGTCGTTGCCCTGATGCCCCGTTCCCAGCGGTCGTGGGCCCTGCTCGCCGCCACCATCGCCCTCGTCATCGGCCTCGTCGCGGTGCTGGCGGCCGTCGTCGCGGTCGGGTCCTCCGGGCGGGCCGTCGGGCCCGCCGGTGCGGCCACTCCGTCGGCCGTGGCCGCCGGACCCACCTCGGCCACCCCGACCGCCACGCCCACGCCCGACCCGCCCCCGGCGGTGTGCGGCTCCCGAGGGCTGCGCGGGCCCGCCCGCCCGCCGGCCGGCGGGGTCGTCGTCGCGACCACCGAGCACCTCGGTCGGCTCACCGAGGCCAACCCGCCCGGGACGACCTTCTGGCTCTCGCCGGGGCGCCACGTGCTCGGCGACGGGCAGTACGACCAGGTCACCCCCAAGGAGGGGAACCGCTACGTCGGGGCGCCCGGGGCCGTGCTCGACGGCCGCCGGCTGAACCAGTACGCCTTCACCGGTCACGCCCGCGACGTGCGCATCGAGCACCTGACCGTCGAGCGCTTCGGGCGGCGGGGCACCAACTCGGACGAGGCCGTCGTCAACCACGACGCCGGGCCGGGCTGGGTGCTGGCCCACCTGACCGTGCGGGACAACGCCGGGGCCGGGGTCATGCTCGGCGACGACGGCGTCGTCCGGGACAGCTGCCTCGCCGACAACGGGCAGTACGGGTTCAACGCCTACTCCCCCGAGGGGGTCCGGGACGTCACCCTGCGCGACAACGAGATCAGCGGCAACAACACCGACGACTGGGAGGCGCGCACCGAGGGCTGCGGTTGCACCGGTGGCGGCAAGTTCTGGCAGACCCGTGGTGCGACCATCACGGGCAACAGCATCCACGACAACCGCGGCGTGGGCATCTGGGCCGACACGAACAACGCCGGCTTCCTCGTGCGGGGCAACTACTTCGCGGACAACGACGACTCCGCGATCGTGTACGAGACGAGCTACAACGCCGCCATCACCGACAACACGTTCGTGCGCAACGCCCTTCGCTCGTGGCGCGACGCCCCGGGGTTCCCGGTCGCGGCGGTCTACGTGTCGGAGTCGGGCTCGGACGCCCGGGTCGACACGGCGTACAACGACACCTTCGAGGTCGCGAGGAACCTCTTCGTCGACAACTGGGGTGGTGTGGTCGCCTGGGAGAACGCCGACCGTTTCGCGGGGTCCCCGGCCAACACCAGCACGGGCTCGACCACCTTGGTCAACCCGCGCGCCACGGTCGAGCGCTGCCGCACGCCCGACGTCATCCGCCGCCTGCCGTACCTCGACGACTGCCGCTGGAAGACGCAGCACCTGCGCGTGCACGACAACACCTTCGTGTTCGGTGCCGGGGACGTCGGGCCGGGGTGCACCGCGGCGAACCTGTGCGGCTTCTCCGGGCTGCTGGCCAACTACGGCAGCTACCCCGACTGGTCGCCCTACCTCGGGCCGAAGGTGCAGCAGGCCGTCGCCCTGCACCAGGACAACCGGTGGTTCGACAACACCTACCGGGGTCCGTGGCGCTTCCTCGTGGTCGACCAGTCCACGACGGTGTCGTGGGCGCAGTGGCAGGGGGCTCCCTACGGACAGGACCGCGGCAGCACCATCTCGTGACGGGCCGTGGGCGGCCCCGCCCCCAGGCGGAGTCAGCTGCGGCGCGGCTCGGCGTACCGGCGCAGGGCCGGTGCCACCGGCGGGCCGTTCAGGAAGCCGTCGGTCGTACCGGCGGCGATGGCCTTGGCGTAGACCGCCAGGGCACCGTCCGCGGCCTCGAGGGTGCGGTCGACGTCGGCCTCGGTGTGGGCCGCGGAGATGACGAACGACTGCGCCAGGACGCCGCGGGTGAGCATCTCCTGCAGGAACAGCGCCCGGAACGCCTGGGACGCAACCCCTTCCGAGTCACGGGTGGCGAATACGAGGCACGACGGACGCCCGGCGACCTCGACCACTCCGTCGAGCCCGTGGTCGATCACCAGCGCCTCGAACCCGCGGCGGAGCGAGGTGCCGCGGGACTCCATCTCAGCGACCACGTCGCGCTCGCGGTAGGCGTCGCTCACCGCCAGGAAGGCCGCGAGGCCGGTGGTCTCCGCGCCGTGGGTGGTCGAGAGCAGGAAGACCCGTGGCGCACCGGTGCTGAGCCCCCCGAGCTCCATGAGGTGCCTCCGCCCCGCCAGCGCCGACACGGAGAACCCGTTGCCGAGGGCCTTGCCCCAGGCGGACAGGTCCGGGGTCACGCCGTAGACCGCCTGCGCTCCGGCCGCGGACCAGCGCATGCCGGTGATCATCTCGTCGAAGACCAGGACGCACCCGTCGCGGTCGGCCAGCGCCCGCACTCCCTCGAGGAAGCCGGGGGCGGGCTCCGAGGTGCCCGTCGCCGGCTCGAGGAAGACGGCCGCCACCTGACCCGGGTGCGCGTCGAGCAGCGCCTCGAGCGACGCGAGGTCGTTGTACCGGAACTTCACCGTGGCCTCGCGGACGCTGCGCGGGATGCCGGCATCCATCGGGGTCGTACCGATGAACCAGTCGTCGACCGAGAAGAAGGGGTGGTCACTGCACACGGCGACGAGGTCGCGGCCGGTGGCGGCGCGGGCCAGGCGCAGGGCGGCGGTGGTCGCGTCGGAGCCGTTCTTGGCGAACTTGACCATGTCCGCGGTCGGCACCTGCTCCAGGAACCGTTCGGCGGCCTCCAGCTCGCGCACCGAGGGCCGGGTGAAGCTGACGCCGTCGGCCGCGGCTCGGCACACGGCGTCGACGACCGGCCGGTAGCCGTGGCCGAGCGTGACGGACCGGAGCCCCATCCCGTACTCGACGAACTCGTTGCCGTCGACGTCGACGACCCTGGCGCCGTGGCCGCGGACGATCACCGGGGCGAGGTCCGCGGGGTACTGGTCGGCGCCGCGCGCATACGTGTGCGCCCCACCGGGCACGAGCTCGTTGAGACGGCGCTGGGCCGCCACGGACTGGGCGAAGTCCACCAGGGCCGGCACCCCCTCTCAGGCACGAGACGTCCATTGTGCCCACGGCACCGGCGGCCTGTCAGGCACTTTCCGAACGTTGCCGGCTCAGCCGAGGTCGAGGACGACCTTGTGCGCCGAGAAGGCCTCTGCGTACCGGCTCTTGGACTCGACGCCCCGCAGTCGCATCAGCCCCAGGAAGAGCTCCTCGTCCCACCAGTCCCGGTCGTGCTGGCTGGGGTAGTGCGCGTCCAGCAGGGCCACCTTGCGGCGCGCCAGCTCCGGCGTCACCGGCACGTAGTGCGTGGGGGGCTGCAGGTCCGCGTCCCACTTCGGGATCTCGTAGTGCAGGACGAGGGCGTCGCGCCAGACGGTGGGCACGAGCTTCCCGAGCAGCCGGTGGTCCTGGTGCGCGTCGACCGGCCTGGGGCAGAACACCACGTCGGGCGCCACGCGGGTGGCGAGCTCGTGCAGCACGTCCTTGACGGCCTCCCAGTGGGCCGGCAGCCGGCCGTCGGGAAACCCGTGGGCCTCGAGCTCGGCACCCGGGAAGAAGGCGTCCAGCGCGCCGGTCGCCTCCAGCACCCGCGCATCGGACCCGGTGAGCACCACCCCGCGCAGGCTGGTGCCCGGGCGAGCCGCCAGGGTCAGGAGGGTGGCGCCACACCCGATCTCGATGTCGTCGGGATGCGCTCCGACGGCCAGCACCTGGAGGGGCCCGGCCGGAGCCAGCGGCTTCATCGCAGGCACCGTCGGGGGTGCACCACTGCCGTCGGGGTGGGGCTCATCACACCGCTCCTGTCACCGTTTTGCGCGCAACCACTGGTCAGGGTGCCACAGCCTGCTGTTTCATGGAGGCGATCCGGAGCGGAGCAGGCCGCAGAGGAAGGACCGCCGGTGCAGGTCACCCACACGGACATCCCGGGCGTCGTCGTGTTCGCACCGACGCCGCACCGCGACCACCGCGGCTTCTTCAGCCGCACGTTCGACGCCGCGATGGCGCGCGCCGGTGGTATCGACCCCGACGCCTTCGTCCAGGACAGCATGTCGCGCTCGCGCCGCGGCGTGGTCCGCGGGCTGCACGTGCGGGTGGGGCTCGGCGAGGCCAAGCTCGTCCGGTGCTCGTCGGGCGCCGTCTTCGACGTCGTCGTCGACCTGCGCCCCGGCTCACCGGCATTCGGCCGGTGGCTCTCCTTCGACCTCGACGGCGACACCCAGCGCTCGGTGTACATCCCCCCGGGCTGCGCGCACGGCTTCCAGGCACTCACCGAGCCGGCCGACACCTCGTACCGCATCGCCCGGGAGCACGACCCCAGCGAGGACCTCACCATCGCGCACGACGACCCGACGCTCGCGATCCCGTGGCCCCTGGAGGTCACCACGATGTCGGAGGCCGACGCGCGAGCACTGCCGCTGTCCTCGCTCGGTGCGCAGCTGCAGCGGATCGAGGCGTCCCCCTCCTGACCCCCGGGCGCGCGACCCCGGGGCCGGCCGCGGGCACCCGCGGCAGCCGCCTCGCGCCACCCCACCGGACTAGGATCTGGCCAGCCTGCGTTGCACTGTCAGCACGACCGCCCGGTGCCGCGGGCGCGAAGGAGGAGACGCCGTGCTCGCTGCCCTCACGGGGATGGGACTGTCCGCCGCCGCGGGCCTGAACGCCTACATCCCGTTCCTCGTCGTGGCGCTCATCGCGCGGTTCACCGACTACATCACCCTCCCGGTCGGCTACGAGTGGATCGAGAGCAACTGGGCGATCGGCATCGGTGCCGCCCTGCTGCTCGCCGAGATCATCCTCGACAAGATCCCCGCGGTCGACACGATCAACGACACGATCCAGACCTTCATCCGGCCGAGCATGGGCGGGCTGATCTTCGCGGCCACCACGGCCGCGGCGCAGCTCGACAACTCCACCTGGATGAAGGAGAACCCCTGGGTGTCGGTGGTGCTCGGGGTGCTCATCTCCGGGCTGGTGCACACCGGCAAGATGGCCGCCCGCCCGGTCATCAACGTGGGCACGGTCGGCGCCGGCGCCCCGGTGGTCTCGACGGTCGAGGACATCTCGTCGCTCGGCCTGTCGCTCATCGCGCTCATCGCGCCCCTGCTCGTCATCCTCGCCCTGGCCCTGCTGGCCTGGCTGCTGATCTGGATGTGGCTGCGGGTGCGCCGGTGGCGGCGCACCCGGCGCGACCCCGCGTACACGTCGCCCTGACCCGGGTCAGCTCTCGACGACCTCGTCGGGTGGCGGCTGGGTGAACGTGCGGGCGCGGCCCCAGTCGGTGAAGGTCAGGTCGGACGGGTCGCTCTTCGGCCCCACCAGGCGCAGCAGGGTGCCGCTGCCGTCGGCGGCCACCCACAGGCGGGGGCCGCCGGACTGGCCGAGCAGGTAGGCCGGCCGGCCGTCGACCTCGGTCTCGGTGGCGGCGCCGGTGTCGGACTCCAGCACGGCGAGGTCCGGCTGCGCGAAGGCGTCAGTGAGGATCGTGCGCAGCGTGAACGACCCCAGCTCGGTCGCGTCGGACTCGGTGACCGCCGCGTACTTGCCCACCAGCGCCGCGGCCGCCTTCGGGTCACCGGTGATCTCGGTCCAGTGCGCCTCGTCGCCGCCGACCCACCAGCCGTCGCCGACGGTGAGCACCTCGGCCGTTCCCCCCTTCGGGGTGGTGATGAAGACCGTCTGGTTCGAGCCGTTCGCCGTGCCCTCGACGTCGATACCGAGCTGGGCACCCTCGTGGGTCACCGTGCCCACCACGTGCCCGGACTCCGCCGAGAGCGATGCCGTGCGCGCATCGCGGAAGACCTCGGCCACCGACGGCACCGAGGGGGTCGGCGAGGGACTCGTCGTCGCCGGGGCGCTGGAGGTCGACGGGCTGGGCGTGGCCGAGCCGGAAGCCGTGGGCTCGCCGTCGTCGGTGCAGCCCGCGACCAGCAGCGTGGCCGCGGCCACGGACAGCAGGCCGCGGGTCAGTCGGCCGGGGCGGGTCAGCACGGTGCGCTCCTCACGTCATGGACCGCCATGGTAGGCGCGGCCCTCCGGCGCCCGACGTAGGTCCGGGCACCCCGCGTGGCGCTCACCCGGTGGCCTCACCCGGTGACCTTCAGCCGGTGGCGTGCAGGCCGCGGACGACGAGGGGCACCGCGGCGCGCACGAACGCGGGCCGGCTGGCGGACGGCATCCGGATGGCCGAGGCGAGCACGCCCTCGATGGCGGCCACCCCGACCGCCGCGCGCAGCGCGGGGTCGTCGCGACCGGCGCACCGCACGAGCTCCTCGACGACCCGGACCAGTCCCTGGCGCCAGGGGTCGAAGACGTCCATCAGCTCGGGGCGGCGGGCGGCCTCGAGGGCGAGCTCGGCCTGGGTGCGCACGACCTCGGGGCGGTGCAGCCAGTGCAGCAGCAGGTCGGTGACCGCGCCCGAGACGGCCTCGGGGTCCTCGGCGTGGGGGGCGGCCCGGGCCGCCATCGCGTCGACGTCGTGGGCGAGCATGCCCCCGACGTGCTCGGTGAGCCCGACGAGCAGGGCCAGCCGGGTGCGCAGGTAGGCGGAGCAGGTGCCCTCGGGCAGCCCGGCTCGGGCGTCGACCGCCCGGTGGGTGAGGCCGCGCAGCCCCGACTCGGCGACGACGTCGACGGCCGCCTCGAGCAGCTCTGCCCGGCGGCCACCGCGGGTGCTGGGGGGCGGCGTCACAGGGCCATTGTGTCGTCTCGCGCCCAGCCCACGCCCAAGCGCCACCCAAGCGCGGGATGCGGAGATGGAGGCCCACCACCGGGGCCCGCGCCCCGACCACCGAAGGAGAACCGATGTCGTCCACCCGTTCGCAGCCCCACGCGGCCACTGCACCCCAGCGGCCCGTCGCCGACCCGGACCACCTCGCCGGCCGACCGGCCGCCGCAGGGGTGGGCCGGGGGCGGGTGGGCGTTCGTTCCGCACCCGGTCTGCCGGCGGCCGCCGCCGGCGTCACGCTCGTGTCGCTGGCGGGCTCCCTGCTCGCCGTCGCGACCGGGCTCAACGCCTCGTGGTGGGAGTCGGTCGGGCCCACCGCGCGGCTGTCCGTGCCGCTGCCGATGAACCTCGCCCTGCTCGTCCTGGCCCTCGGGGCCGCGAGCGCCCGGCGCCGCCTCTCCGTCGCCTGCGCGACCCTGCTGGCCCTCGCGTGCGGGGCCGCCGTCGTGTCCGGCTTCTTCGACGGTGGGTACGCCGCTGCACTGGCACCGGTCGAGCGGCTCGTCCAGGTCGCGCTCGTGCTCGGCCTGGCCGGTCTGTCGGTGCTGGCCGGTCGGCGGGCGGTGCGGGTGATGCGCGGGTGACCGCACCGGCATCCCGGTGCATCGACCACGCCGGTCGGGAGGGGCGGCGCGCACTGAGGGGGAACACCCGGTTGGGTGCGGTGGTTCTACTGGTGTAGAATCCTCTACATAAGTAGAAGACATCGAGCAAAGGATCTCACCATGGGCCCCATCACCGGACTCGCGACCATCGCGTCCGTCCTCCTCGCGGTCATGGTCGTCGGCGCGATCGCCGTCCTCGGCCTCACCGCCGCCTTCGTCGTCCCCGCCATGAAGGTGACGCGCACCGACCGCCTGAGCCGCCGGGTCAGCATCCCCGGCTACTACCTGCACCCCGTCGCAGCGCACTGACCTCGACCGGGACGCCCCCTCGGGGCACGTCGGACGTCAGCGGGCCCCGAACCGGACCGGTTCGGGGCCCGCTGCTGACCGGGCAACCCGGGTTCAGGGCTTGACGATGCTCTTGGCCGGCGGCGCCGCGACCTTCTTCACCGAGTTCCACGAGTCGAAGGTGAGCTCACCCGCGTCGGCCCCGCTCACGACGATCTTGACGGGCAGCTCGGTCTTCGGGTCGACCCAGATCTCGCTCCCGGTGCCGTCGCCGGCCACCCACACCGTGGCGCCGTCCTCGGTGCGCGTCTCGACCGTGGACGTCAGCTTCTCCAGGGTCGACAGCTCGCTCTGCTCGAACATCTCCTTGAGCAGGGCGCCCAGGCTCAGGTCGCCGAGCTCCTTGGCGTCGGCCGCGCTGACCAGCACGTACTTGTCGACGAGGAGGTCGGCGGCCTTGGCGTCGCCGGTCTGCTCCTTCCAGAAGCGCTTGTCACCGGACATGTAGTACTTGCCACCCACGGTGAGGATCTCCGCCTTGCCCTGACCGTCGCCGACCCCGACGACGAGCTTCTGGTTGGAGCCGTCGGCCAGGCCCGCGACGTCGAGCGTCGTCTTCTCGCCGCCCTGGGTCACGGTGCCGCTGAGGTGCCCGGACGTCGCCGCGAGCGAGGCGGCGCGGACCTTGGTGTAGAGCTCGCCCATGCTCGGCTCGGCCGGCGCGGCGGGGCTGCTCGACGCGGTGGCGGACGGGCTGCCCGAGGAGGCGGCGTCGGGCGTCGTGGAGCCACCGCACCCCCCGAGGACGACGGTGGCGCCGAGAACGGTGGCGGCCACGAGGGCACGGGTCGTACGGGTGCGAAGCATGGGTTCCCCCCCGGGAGTCGGTGTCTGGTCGGACCTCGGTGGAGGCCGAGGACACTGTAGCCGCGCCCTCATAGCCCACTCGCAGGAGACGTCCAGCAAGTTCACGGCCGACGTCCGGGGTGGCGCCGTACGCTCCCCCCATGCGGCGCAGGAACCTCACCGAGACCTGGCTCGTCCTCGGTGTCTCCCTCGGCGCCTCGGCGGTCTGGTCGATCCTCCGGATCATCGACAAGCTGACCCTGGCGCAGTCGCTGGGGTCCCAGACCACCGGGATGAACAACTCGGTCACCCCCGACCGACCCTGGCTCGACCTCGCGTACCAGCTCACCGGCATCGTCATCGCGCTGGTGCCGGTGCTGCTCGCACTGCACCTGCTGCGCCGCGACGACCCGAACGAGCCGCACACCATGGGCTTCGACCTGCGGCGCCCCTGGCAGGACCTCGGCCGCGGCGCGCTGCTCGCCGCCGCGATCGGGCTGCCCGGCCTCGCGCTCTACGCCGCCGCCAAGGCCCTCGACCTCAACACCACCGTCGCCGCCGCGAACCTCGCCGGCGCCTGGTGGACCATCCCGGTGCTCGTCCTCGCCGCGGCACAGAACGCCGTGCTCGAAGAGGTCATCATGGTCGGCTACCTCTTCAGCCGCTGGGGCTCGGTCGGCTGGGGGAAGTGGCGGATCATCGTGACCAGCGCGCTGATCCGCGGCAGCTACCACCTCTACCAGGGGTTCGGCGGCTTCGTCGGGAACTTCGTGATGGGCGTGGTCTTCGGCTGGTTCTACACGCGCACCAAACGGGTGATGCCGCTCGTCGTGGCACACACCATCCTCGACGTCGTGGCCTTCGTCGGCTACTCCCTCCTCAAACCCCACCTGTCCTGGCTCTGACCTCGCACCCGGCCTGACCGACGGCCCCTCCGGGTACGCCCACCCCGTACCTGAGGCGACCACCAGGTCGCACCGGGTACGCCTCCGGACGCCGTGAGGCCCGCCGCGTGTGGGCGGCGGGCCTCACGTGCAACGTCAGTCAGCCGCCGGAGCGCCAGGCCTTCATCAGGTCGTGGTTGAGCGTCGAGATGACGTCTTGCGGGATGCCCTTCGGGCACGCGGTGGAGCAGGCGCCGACGTTGGTGCAGCCACCGAAGCCCTCGGCGTCGTGCTGGTCGACCATGGACACCACGCGGGCCATCCGCTCGGGCTGGCCCTGGGGCAGCTCGGCGAGGTGGGTGACCTTGGCGCCCATGAACAGCATCGCGCTGGCGTTGGGGCACGCGGCGACGCAGGCCCCGCAGCCGATGCACTCGGCCGCCGTGAAGGCGCGGTCGGCGTTCGGCTTCGGCACCGGCACCGCGTGGGCGTCGGGGGCCGACCCGGTGTTGACCGAGATGTAGCCGCCGGCCTGGATGATCCGGTCGAAGGCGCTGCGGTCGACGACGAGGTCCTTGATGACCGGGAACGCGCTGGCCCGCCACGGCTCGATCGTGATGACCTCGCCGTCGCTGAAGCTGCGCATGTGCAGCTGGCAGGTCGTGGTCTTCTCGGGTCCGTGGGCGTGGCCGGAGATCATCAGGCC
>DASSQL010000036.1:0-5681 GCA_035702525.1 Ornithinibacter sp.
GTCACCGGCCGGCCCAAGCACTACTACTCCGTCTACCAGAAGATGATCGTGGGCGGCCGCGACTTCGAGCAGATCTACGACCTGGTCGCGGTACGGGTGCTGGTCGAGACGGTCCGCGACTGCTACGCGGCGCTGGGGGCGCTGCACGCCCGGTGGAACCCGGTGCCGGGGCGGTTCAAGGACTACATCGCGATGCCGAAGTTCAACATGTACCAGTCGTTGCACACGACGGTCATCGGCCCCGGCGGCAAGCCGGTCGAGATCCAGATCCGCACGCACACCATGCACCGCCGGGCCGAGTACGGCGTGGCCGCGCACTGGAAGTACAAGGAGGACCCCGGCGCCAAGGGCAGCGGCAACCAGGGTGGCGTGCAGGTGCGTGACGGGCAGGCCGACGCGGTCAACGACATGGCGTGGCTGCGCCAGCTGCTCGACTGGCAGAAGGAGACCTCCGACCCGGGCGAGTTCCTCGAGTCGCTGCGCTTCGAGATCAACGCCAGCGAGGTCTACGTCTTCACCCCGAAGGGCCAGCTCGTCGGTCTGCCGGCCGGCTCCACCCCGGTCGACTTCGCCTACGCCGTCCACACCGAGGTCGGGCACCACTGCATCGGCGCGCGGGTCAACGGCCGCCTCGTGCCGCTCGAGAGCCGGCTCGACAACGGCGACGTCGTCGAGGTGCTCACCTCCAAGGCCGACTCCGCCGGGCCGTCGCGCGACTGGCTGAGCTTCGTGCGCTCCGCGCGGGCGCGCAACAAGATCAAGCACTGGTTCACCAAGGAACGCCGCGAGGAGATGATCGACGAGGGCAAGGACTCCCTCGCGAAGGCGATGCGCAAGCAGGGCCTGCCGCTGCAGCGGCTCACCTCGGTCGAGTCGCTCACCGGGGTCGCGGAGGAGCTGCGCTTCGCCGGCATCGAGGGGCTCTACGCCGCGATCGGCGAGGGCAACGTCTCGGCGCAGCACGTCGTGTCGCGGCTGGTCGCCTCGGTCGGCGGCGAGGACGGCGCGAGCGAGGACATCGCCGAGGCCGCCACCCCGGTCACCGCGCGGCCCAACCACCGACGCCACGGTGACCCCGGGGTCGTCGTCAAGGACATGTCCGAGGTCTGGGTCAAGCTGGCCCGCTGCTGCACCCCGGTACCGGGCGACGACATCCTCGGCTTCGTCACCCGCGGCAACGGCGTGTCGGTGCACCGCCGTGACTGCACCAACGCCGATTCCCTTCTCTCGCAGCCGGAGAAGATCATCGAGGTCGAGTGGGCCCCGACCTCCGGCAGCGTCTTCCTGGTCCAGCTGCAGGTCGAGGCGCTCGACCGGTCGCGGCTGCTCTCCGACGTCACCCGGGTGATCTCCGACAACGGGGTCAACATCCTGTCGGCGGCGGTCACGACCTCGCGCGACCGCGTCGCCAAGCTGCACTTCACCTTCGAGATGGGCGACCCGGCGCACCTCGGCCACGTGGTGCGGGCGGTGCAGAAGGTCGACGGTGTCTTCGACGCGCACCGGGTCACCGGGGGCCGGCGCACCGACGCCTAGCCTCCCTGGGAGCCCTGGGAGCCCTGGGAGCCCTGGGGCAGCCGGCGCAGCAGCATCGTCACGTAGACGTCGGCGATGTCCTCGGGCTTCTCGATCGCGAACACGGCGCCCCCGCCACCACCCCGGGTCGGCACGGCCTGGGCGATCGGCTTCAGCGTCGCGGCGTCCACGCCGCCCATGCCGACCAGCAGCACGGTGACGGGTGTGTCGGGGGAGCCGAGCTGGGCCAGTCGCTTCTGCAGGGCGGGCAGGTCGAGGCCGCCGGCGGGGTCGTCGTTGACGCCGTCGGTGAACAGGGCGATCAGGTTGTTGGCCGCCGGGTCGTAGTCCTTGACGGCCGCCTCGTACGCCGCGGCGACCGTGTCGTAGAGCCCGGTGTCGCCGCCCAGCTTGGTGCCGAGTGAACCGAGCGAGAAGGCGAGCTTGGCTCGCTGGTCGTCGGTGCCGAGCTGCACCACGGGCTGCACCTGGGTCCAGTCCTGGTCGCCCTGCTGGCGCGTCGAGAAGGTCCACAGCCCGACCGAGTTGTGGTCGGCGAGCAGCTGGATGGCGCCGGTGGCGGCCCGGCTGGCGACCTCGATGCGCGAACCCTCGCCGGCCGACGCGGGCTGGTCCATCGAGCCGGAGGTGTCGATGACGGTCAGCAGCCGGGTGGGCGTGGCGATGGCCTTCCACATCTGCTCGGCGGCCTGCGCCTGGGCCGCGGTGCCCTCCGCGCCGACCGCCTCGACCGGCGGGCCGCCCGCGATCGTCGGGGTCGGGTTGGCGGGGGTGCGGAACCCGGCGTCGCGAAGCGCCGCCTGGCCGGCATCCCCGGTCATCGCGTCGGTGAGTGCCGCGGCTGCGTCGGCGGGCGCGGAACGCGTTGTCACGATGGGGAACTCGAGGGTCGGGGTCGTCGTCGAGGCGGCCTTGACGGTGAGCCCGCTGACGGCCGCGCGGTGCACCTGCTGCTCGGTGGTCGGGAAGACGGCGGGGTCGCCGCCGCTGACGTGACCGGTGAGCAGGGTCTCCTCGGGGACCACCCTGCTGAGCATGCCGCCGACCCCCGCGAGGGCCGCCGACCGCTGGTCGGCCGGCAGCGCGTCGATCTCGGACAGGCCCGCCATCAACGCGATGCGGCCCACGGTCGAGGTGTTCGGGTCCGGCACCCGGGTGTTGTCCGCGACGATCGCCGAGCCCCACGTGGTCGGGTCGGGAGCCTGCTGGCCGTCGGGCACGGCGAGCACGACCGGGGTGGTCGCGACCGTCGAGCCCACGGTGACCGCGCCGCCGGATGCCGTCGCCACCTGCCGGGCGAGCAGCGTCGAGTCGGGCACCCAGATGTCGGGCGCCGCGGTGCCGCCCGCCTCGAACCGCTGCGCGGTCGTCACGGGCGATTCGGCCGTCACCCGGAAGGTGGCGCACGCGCCCTCGGCCTCGCCGGCCACCTGGCGCAGCACCGGCTCCATGGCGGGGGTGGTCGTGACGGTGACGGTGGGGGAGTCGGCGCACCAGGTGCCCGCGAACGGCACGAACGGGCCGCTGTCGCTCCACGCCACCCAGCCGCGCCACCCGACCAGGCCCACCAGGACCAGCACCAGGGCGGTCGCCGCGAGGCGTCCCTTGGGTCGACGAACGTCCTCGGATCCGTGGCGTCCCATGGGCGCGCTCGTCCTCCTCGTGCGTGCGGTCCGGCGGCGTTGCCGGACGCGGGTGGTTCTGCCGGGGTCGGCTCAGCCGCCGAACTCGTCCAGCCCGGCGCGGGCCTGGGCCAGCCACTCCTGCTGGGCGGCCAGCCGCTCGCGCGCGGCGTCGGCGGCCTTGGTGTCACCCTTGGCCTCGGCCTTGGCGAGGTCGGTCTCGATCGAGGCGACCGACGCCTCGAGCTGGTCGACGAGGGAGCGGGCTCGGGCGGCGACCTCGGGGTTGGTGCGGGTCCAGCGCTGGTCGTCGGCCTCGCGGACGGCGGTCTCGACGCGCCGCATCCGCTTCTCGACGCGCTCGAGGTCGGCGCGCGGCACCTTGCCGGCCTTCTCCCAACGGTCCTGGATACCGCGCAGGGCCGACTTCGCGGCCTCCACGTCGGTGATCGGCAGCAGGGCGTCGGCCTCGGTGAGCAGCTCCTCCTTGACGACCAGGTTGGCCCGGAACTCCTCGTCCTCGGCGGCCGAGACCTCGTCCTTGGCGGCGAAGAAGGCGTCCTGGGCGGCCTTGAAGCGCTCCCACAGGGCGTCGTCCTCGGCGCGCGAGGCCCGCCCGGCGGTGCGCCAGCGGTCCATCAGCTGCTTGAAGGCACGCGCGGTGGGGGTCCAGTCGGTGCTCGTCGACAGCGCCTCGGCCTCGGCGACGAGCTCCTCCTTGGTGGCCCGGGCCTCCGCCCGGCTGGTCTCGAGCTCGGCGAACCAGGCCCGACGTGCCTTGTCGAAGGAGTTGCGGGCGTGGCTGAAGCGCTGCCACAGGGCCGACTCGGTGGCCTTGTCGAGCTTCGCGCCGGAGCGCTGGGCCTGCTTCCACTGGTCGAGCAGCGTGCGCATCCGCTCACCGCTGGTCTTCCACTGGGTGGAGGCCGCCGGCTGCCCGGCGATCTGCTCGGCCTCGGCGACGATGGCCTCGCGCGCGACGGTGGCCTCGGCACGGGCCGCGGCCCGGTGCTCGGCCTCGTGGGCGCGCTTGGCCTCCAGGCCGGCCTCGACCCGCTCGACGGTGGCCTGAAGGGCCGTGAGGTCGCCGACCATCCCGGTGGTCTCGACGTGCTCCTTGAGCGTGGTGAGGCCGTCGGCGACCTCCTTGGCGGAGACGTCGGGGTTGGCCAGGCGCGCCTCGAGCAGCTCGGCCGAGGACGCGAGCTCGTCGTACTTGCGGGCGAAGTACTGAAGGGCCTCGTCGGGTGTGGCGCCCGGGTAGGACCCGACCTCGCGCTCCTCGTCACCGACGGTCACGAAGACGTGGCCCTCGTCGTCGACCCGGCCGAACCGCGCCGACTCCGAGTGGGCCACCGCGGCCGGCGCGGCTGCCGGGCGCGGGTGCAACCGGGCGAGCGCGGCCGGCGAGGGGATCGTCGGGCGGGGGGTGGGCTTGTCGTCGGACACGGTCAGGCCTTCTTCTCGGTGACAGCAACCCGGAGGATGCTGATCGGTGCGGCGGGGAACCCGTCGGTTGCGCTGGCCCCGCCGGGGGCGACCCCGGCGGCAGCGATCTTGTCGACAATATCCAACCCGGACGTGACCGTGCCGAACACGGTGTAGCCATCGGGGTCCGGAAGCGTGGAGTCGCCGTACACGAGGAAGAACTGGCCGCCGTTGCCCTTCTTCGGGTCGGTGGTGCGCGCCATCGCCAGGGTGCCCCGCGGGTACTTGCCGTCCTTGGGGGCGTTCTCGACGGCGAAGCCGTAGCCGGGGGTGCCCTGGCCGGTGCCCGTCGGGTCGCCGCACTGGAGCACCTTCAGCGACGCGTCGGTCGTCAGCCGGTGGCACGGGGCGTTGAGGTAGTAGTTCTGCTTGGCCAGCTCGATGAACGACGCCACCGCCTGCGGGGCCTTCTCGCCGTCGAGGGTGAGCTCGATGTCGCCGCAGTTCGTGGTCACGGTCGCCACGTAGGTCTTGCCCTTGGCGGTCGAGGCCTCGGGCAGGCTCAGCTGGGCGCCGGTGCCGAGGGCGGCCGGGGGCAGCTCGCACCCGGCGGCGGTGGTCGTGGGGGCCTCGGGCTCGGGGTCGTTCGCGTAGATCGCGCCGAGCACCCCGGCCACGCCGAACACGAGGAGGATGACGGTGACGATGGCGACGAGCCGCATCCGGCGGGCGTGGTCGGACTCGCGCTGGGCGAGCGTCGCCTGCTGGCGCTCGTAGCGCCGGCGCGCCCGTGCGCGTTCCTGCTCCCTGGTCACTCTCGGTCCCTCCATCACAGCGACAACGGCGGCCCAGTCTAGGCAGGAGCGGACGGCTACGCTCCACCCGTGCTCGCCGTCGCCTTTCCCGCTGCCGCCTTCGGCACCAACTGCTACGTCCTCGCGCCCGGCCCGGGGGAGGAGTGCCTCGTCGTCGACCCGGGGATCGGGGTCGAGCAGACCCTGCGCGACGTGCTCGCCGAGCACCGGCTCAAGCCCGCCGCAGTGCTGCTCACGCACGGACACATCGACCACGTCTACTCGGTGACGCCGGTGTGCG
>DASSQL010000037.1:0-2881 GCA_035702525.1 Ornithinibacter sp.
CTCCTCGGCGGCGACGTCGGCGACCTCACCGGTGCCGCGGTACTCCTCGGCGATGGTGAGGAGCCGGTCCGCGGCATCCGGGCGGCGGTTGAGCACGACGTCCTCGATGGCGTCGCGGAGCTTGACGTCGACGGTGTCGTAGACCTGCAGCGCACCGGCGTTGACGATTCCCATGTCCATGCCGGCCTTGATGGCGTGGTAGAGGAACACGGCGTGGATGGCCTCGCGCACGGTGTTGTTGCCGCGGAAGCTGAACGACACGTTCGAGACGCCGCCGGAGACCAGCGCGTGGGGCAGGTTCTCCTTGATCCATGCGGTGGCCTCGATGAAGTCGAGGCCGTACGCGGCGTGCTCCTCGATGCCGGTGGCGACGGCGAAGATGTTGGGGTCGATGATGACGTCCTCGGCCGGGAAGCCGACCTGGTCGACCAGCAGCCGGTACGCGCGACCGCAGATCTCGCGGCGACGCTCGAGGTTGTCGGCCTGCCCCTCCTCGTCGAAGGCCATGACGACCACGGCGGCGCCGTACTTGCGGGCCAGCCGGGCGTGGTCGAGGAAGGCGGCCTCGCCCTCCTTCATCGAGATCGAGTTGATGATCGGCTTGCCCTGGGTGACCTTCAGGCCGGCCTCGATGACCTCCCACTTGCTCGAGTCGATCATCAGCGGCACCCGGCAGATGTCGGGCTCGGAGGCGATCAGCTTGAGGAAGCGGTCCATGGCGGCGACGCCGTCGATCATCCCCTCGTCCATGTTGACGTCGATGACCTGGGCGCCGGCCTCGACCTGCTGGAGGGCGACGCTCAGCGCGGTGCCGTAGTCGTCCTCCTTGATGAGGCGGCGGAACCGGGCCGACCCGGTGATGTTGGTGCGCTCGCCGACGTTGACGAACAGGCTGCTCTCGTCGATGACGCACGGCTCGAGCCCGGCCAGGCGCAGCGCCGGGGCAACGGCCGACGGCGTGCGCGGCGTGCCCTGCGTGGACGCCTCGGCGATCGCGGCGATGTGCGGGGGAGTCGTGCCGCAGCAGCCGCCCACGATGTTGACCAGCCCGGAGGTGGCGAACTCGCCGATGACCCGGGCCATCGCCTCGGGGGTCTCGTCGTACTCGCCGAAGGCGTTGGGCAGCCCTGCGTTCGGGTGGGCCGACACGAAGCAGTCGGCGATGCGCGCCAGCTCGGCGACGTAGGGGCGCAGCTCGCCGGCGCCCAGCGCGCAGTTCAGGCCGATGGCCAGCGGGCGGGCGTGCCGCACCGAGTACCAGAACGCCTCGGTGACCTGCCCGGAGAGGGTGCGACCGGAGGCATCGGTGATGGTGCCGGAGATCATCACCGGCCAGCGCCGGTCGTGCTCCTCGAAGAGCGTCTCGAGCGCGTAGATGGCGGCCTTGGCGTTGAGCGTGTCGAAGATGGTCTCGACGAGCAGCACGTCGGCGCCGCCGTCGACCAGCCCACGGGCCTGCTCCAGGTACGCCTCGACCAGCTCGTCGTAGGTGACGTTGCGGGCGCCGGGGTCGTTGACGTCGGGGGAGATGGATGCCGTGCGGTTCGTCGGGCCCAGGGTGCCCAGCACCCAGCGCGGCCGGTCGGGCGTGCGCTCGGTCATGGCGTCGGCCTCGGCGCGCGCCAGGGAGGCCGCGGCGACGTTCATCTCGTACGCGATGTCCTGCAGCGCGTAGTCGGCCAGCGAGATCCGCTGGGCGTTGAACGTGTTCGTCTCGAGCAGGTCGGCCCCGGCCTCGAGGTACTTGCGGTGCACCTCGCGGATCAGCTCGGGCTGGGTGAGCGAGAGCAGGTCGTTGTTGCCCTGCTGGTCGCTGCCGTGGTCGGCGAACCGCTCGCCGCGGTAGTCGGCCTCGGACAGGCCGTAGGCCTGGATCATCGTCCCCATCGCGCCGTCGAGCACGAGAACGCGCTCGCGCAGGGCAGCGGTGAGGTCGGCAGTGGCGTCGGGGCGGTGCTGCGGGGTCACGTGTGGTCGCTTCGGGTCGGCAGCAGGTCGAAGGATCAGTATGCCGGGTTCCTCCCGTAGGGTCCGTGCCATGTCCGACGAGTCGCCCCCCGCCGGGGCGCTGCGCCTCGCCAGGGTGGCGGGTGTGCCGGTCTACCTCGACCGCACCTGGCTGTTCCTGGGTGCGTTCGTCGCGTGGACCGGGTGGCAGTCGGGCCAGAACCTCGGTGACGGCACCGCCACGGCGCTGGCCTTCGCGGGCTGGACGGTCGTCGGCATCCTGGTGGCCGTGCTGGGCCACGAGGTGGCCCACGCCGTCGCGGCGCGGCTGCTCGGGTTCCGGGTGCACCGCATCGTCGCCACCCTGTGGGGCGGTCACACCGCCTACGACGGCACCGGCACGACGCCGGGTCGCGCCGCCGCCATCGCCGTCGCCGGGCCGCTGACCAACCTCGCCCTCGCGGCGCTGGGGTGGGTCGCCACGGTGACGCTGGCGTGGCCGGCCTCGGAGTTCGCGTGGTCGTTCACGATCCTCAACCTGCTGCTCGGGGTGTTCAACCTGCTGCCCGGCCTCCCGCTCGACGGTGGACAGCTCGTGCAGTCCCTCGTCTGGGGAGTGAGCGGTCGGCGCGACCTCGGGCTGGTCGTGGCCGGCTGGTGCGGCCGGGTGCTCGCCGTGGTGGTCGCCCTCGTGCTCGTCGTGCGACCCCTGGCCGAGGGGCGCTCCGACCTGTTGGGTGTCGGCATCGGGCTGGTCATGGCCTGGATCCTCTGGTCGGGTGCGACGGCCGCGCTCAAGCGCGCCCCCCTGGAGCGGCTTCTCCTGCGGGTGCGGCCCGAGGACGTCATGGACCCGGTCGTCGTCGTGCCGGCCCTTACCCCGGTCGGCGAGCTGGTCGGCATCGGTCGCCGGGTGGTGGCGCTCGACGAGCGC
>DASSQL010000038.1:0-6759 GCA_035702525.1 Ornithinibacter sp.
CCTGCGCGCCCCACAGAGGTGACCCTCAGCGACGCGTGGCGAGACGGCGCCGCAGGCGGGTCAGCCCTGAGAGCGCCGGAACCCGCTGCGCTCGGCGGCGCCCTCGTCGTAGAACCACACGTGCGGCTCGGCCGAGTCGTATCCGGCGTCGCCCGGAAGGCGGTAGGTCATCGTGTCGCGGTAGGCCGCCACCGGGTGGTCGAGCGGCTGGGCGCCGTCGTCCAGCGGCGCCGCCGAGCCGACCCCGAAGCCGCCGTCGCGCAGCTCCTCGAAGCCGGAGATCCGCCGGCCCTCGGTGGCCGGGCTCGCGGGCTCGCCGGATGCCGGGGCGTCGGTCACGTCGCCGGATGCCGGGGCCTCGCTCGCGTCGCCGGATGCCGGGGCCTCGGTCACGTCGCCGGATGCCGGGGCCTCGCTCGCCTCGGCCAGGTCGGCCCGCTCGGCCTCGAGGCGGTCGCCGCGGTCGTGGGTCTCCTCGAGCAGCTCCCCCTCGTCGGCGGCCCAGTCACGGGTCGGGGTGGGGTCGTACCGCTCCTCGGTGCTCTCCTGCGCCACCTGGGCCGCGCTGCGGTCGGTGTCGTCGGTCTCCGCGACCGCGGCTCCGGCCTCGGCCGGAGCGTGCTCCGTGGGCTCGTGTTCCGTCGTCTCGACGTCGGACGTCTGCCCGACGGTGGTGTCGCCGTCGGTGTCGACGGCCTCGGGCTGCACCGGGGCGCCCTGCTCGGACGCCATGAGCGGCTCGGTCGCGGCATACGCCTCGGGGTCGACGATGGTCATCTCCGCGGGCTCGTCCTGGGGCGGGCCGCCCCACTCGCCGCGGGGGGACTCCACGTCGTGGGAGAGGTCGTCGGCCGGCTCGGACCGGCGCTCGTCCGCGTCCGTGTCGCCCGTCGAGACCGCAGGGACGGTGTCGTCGCCCGCGTCGGTGGTGTCCCCCGCTGCTGCCTCGGTCGTGTCGTCGGCCGCTGCGTCGCTGGCCTCGTCAGCCACGGCGTCGTCGGTGTGCTCCTCGTGCAGGGCGCGGGTGGCGGCGTAGGCGCCGCCGGCACCGGCCGACGCGGCCGCGGCGGCCTGCCCGGCCCCCAGGCCGTCCTCGTGCGGGGTGTGCTCGGCGGTGTCGGTGTGGGCGTCGTTGCTCATGCCCGACCCGGTACCCGTGTCGTCGGCGGCGTAAACCTCGGCCGCCTCCGACTCCGACCCCGAGTGCGGCTCGAGCTCGGTCGTGGCCTCGCCCGGCGCGGCCGCCACCGGGTCGGAGGTGTCGTCCGGCACGTCGTCGCGGTAGTCCGCCGCGGAGGCGATCCGCTCGCTCTCCGGGTTGCTCTCGTCGTCGCCCCGGCCGGTCCAGGCCGTGGTTCCGGCGGCCACGCCGCCGACCGCAGCGGCCCCCGCGGCGGCGGGCGCGACCGAGGCGGCCGCGGTCTCCGAGCCGCTCTCGGCCTCGCGCGCCTCGCGGCGGGCGGCACGGGTCATCGGGACGTCGTCGTCGTCGCGGGCCACGGCAGCGGCAGCAGCGCCGGTCTCGGCGGGCGCGGACCCGGCATCCGTCGATCCGGTCGCGGCAGGTGCGGCGTCCGTCGATCCGGTGTCTGCGGGCGCGGCATCCGTCGACCCGGACACGGCCGCGGCCGGCTCGACCTCGTCGGCGACCGCGGGGAACTCGGACTGCTTGACGTCGGGGTCGATGTCGTCGGCGCGGCGCAGGGTGGCCTCGTAGTCGCGCTGGCTGGCCTCGGCCGCCGCCCGGTGCTCGGCCGCCTCGGCCTCGAGCCGCGCCGCCTCGCTGGCCTTGTCCTCCGCCTCGACCCGCGCCAGCTCGGCCCGCTGAGCGGCCTGGTCGGCGAAGACGCTCTGCCCGGCCACGGTCGTGGCCAGCGCGTCGGCGTCGGCGCGCAGGCCGGCCGCCTCGACCCGCTGCGCGTCACGCTGGGCCGAGCCCCGCCGCAGCACGACGAGGACGACGACGACCGCAACGAGGATGAGGAGCAGCAGCAGGATCAGGCGGAAGGGCGTCATGGTGGTTCCTGTCGTCGGATGGAGCCCCCCGGGGGCGATCTCGCGGCACAACCTACCCCGCACCCTGCCCTCCGAGGGAGCCGCGTGTCGCCCCGGCGGGGGCTCGGCGGGCCGGGGTCAGAGGCCGAGCTCGGCCACCGTGACCTCACGCATCTCGACCTTGCGCACCTTTCCGGTGACCGTCATCGGGAACTCCTCGACGACGCGCACGTAGCGCGGGATCTTGTAGTGCGCGAGCCGGCCGTCGGCGTACGCCCGCAGCGAGTCGGCCGTCAGCGGCTCGGCGCCGTCGCGCATCCGCACCCAGGCGCACAGCTCCTCGCCGTACTTGTCGTCGGGCACCCCGATGACCTGGGCGTCGAGCACGTCCGGGTGGGTGTAGAGGAACTCCTCGATCTCGCGCGGGTAGATGTTCTCGCCGCCACGGATGACCATGTCCTTGATCCGGCCGGTGATCTGCACGTAGCCGTCGGCGTCCATCACGGCGATGTCGCCGGTGTGCATCCAGCCGTCGACCAGCACCTCGGCCGTCTTCTCCGGCTGCTCCCAGTAGCCGAGCATCACCGAGTAGCCCTTGGTGCAGAACTCGCCGGCCTCACCCCGCGGCAGCGTCTCGCGGCTGAGCGGGTCGACGACCTTGATCTCGAGGTGCGGGTGCACCGCGCCGACGGTTCCGACCTTGCGCTCGAAGGTGTCGTCGGTGCGGGTCTGCGTCGACACCGGCGAGGTCTCGGTCATGCCGTAGCAGATGGTGATCTCCTCGATGCCGGCCTCGAAGAGCTTGGTCATCATCGACGCCGGGCACGGCGAGCCCGCCATGATGCCGGTGCGCACCGAGCTCAGGTCGTACGACGCGAGGTCGGGCAGCGCCCACTCGGCGATGAACATGGTGGGCACGCCGTAGAGCGAGGTGCACCGTTCCTCCGCCACGGCGGCGAGGGTCAGGGCCGGGTCGAAACCGGGTGCCGGGATGACCATGCAGGCGCCGTGGGTGGTGGCCGCGAGGTTGCCCATGACCATGCCGAAGCAGTGGTAGAAGGGCACCGGGATGCAGATCCGGTCCTGCTCGGTGTAGCGGCAGCCCTCACCCACGAGGTAGCCGTTGTTGAGGATGTTGTGGTGCGAGAGCGTCGCACCCTTGGGGAACCCGGTGGTGCCGGACGTGTACTGGATGTTGATCGGGTCGCCCGGCTCGAGCTCGGCCTGCAGCATCGTCAGCCGCTCGGGGCTCACCTCGTCGGCGCGGGCCAGGAGGTCGTCCCAGGAGTCCTCGCCGATGACCACGACCTGCTCGAGCGCGGGGCACTCGTCGCGGGCGGCGTCGACCATCGCGACGTAGTTGGACGACTTGAACGACGGCGCGATGACGACCATGCGGATGCCGGCCTGGTTGAGCACGTAGGTCAGCTCGTGCGAGCGGTAGGCCGGGTTGATGTTGACCAGGATCGCGCCGACCTTGGCCGTGGCGTACTGGGTGAACACCCACTCGGCGCAGTTCGGGGCCCAGATGCCCACCCGGTCGCCCTTGCCGACGCCGGCGCCCACCAGGCCGCGGGCCAGCCGGTCGACCTCCGCACCCAGCTCGGCGTACGTCATCCGCAGACCGGTGGCACGGTCGACGAGCGCGTCGCGGTCGGGCACCCGGGCCACCGTCGCGTCGAGGTTGTCGCCGATGGTCTGCTCGAGCAGGGCCGGCGTGTCCCTCCCGACCGTGTGCGACAGGGCGGGGTCGGGTGTCTCGGGTGCCATCGGCGTCCTTTCCGGCTGCGGTGCTGGATCCGCCCCAGCCAATACCCCGGCGGGGTGAGAGGCAAGCGCTCTGCGCGAAACCGGGTGCCCGGTCGCCCGGACACCCATGCGGTGCGCTCAGCCGGGCGTGGGGCGCGACAAGCGGTCGAGCACGCCGAGCAGGAGCGCCTCACGCAGCGGCAGCGGGCAGGCGTCGAGCAGCGCGTTGACCGGGGCCATCCGGGTCGGCAGGGCGAGCGAACCGTCGCCCCCCGATAGGCCGGCGGCGGCCAGCAGGCCGGCGAAGCCCTCGTCGTCGAGCGCGGTGGGGTCGATCGACGCCAGCAGCCCGGCGAGCCCGGGGTCGACCGCGACCGGACCGGCGGCGCGCGCGGCATCCACCGACTCCCGCAGCGCCACGACGAGCTCGGGCACCGACGGGGCGGTCGCCGCCGAGAGGGTGAGGTGGAGGGTCGGCGGCAGGTCGCCGAACGACATCTGCGGCTGCACGAACCAGCCCCGCTCGAGCATCTCGTCGGCGACGGTGAAGACGTCGCAGGTGCCGTCGGCGACCAGGGCGACGAGGGTCGAGTCGGGCGGGGTGAGCACCCGCAGGCCCGCGATGCCGTCGACCGCGGCCGCGACGTCGAGCGTGGCTCGGCGGGCCTGGTGCGCGAGGTCCGCGTAGCCCTCGACGCCGATCCGCCGGGTGACGGCCCAGGCCGCGGCGAGCGGCCCGCCGGACCGGGTCGACTGCATCGTGCTGTTGAGCATCGTGTAGCCGGGCCAGTTGGCCGAGGCGAAGAAGTGGCCGCGCCGCAGGGCCGGGGTCGCGTGGAGCAGCACCGAGACGCCCTTCGGCGTGTACGCGTACTTGTGCAGGTCGACGCTGATGCTGGTGACGCCCTCGACCGCGAAGGTCCACGGCGGCGCGTCATCGAGGTGCGGCAGCACCCAGCCACCGATGCAGGCGTCGACGTGGCAGCGCAGTCCGCGCTCGAGGGCCAGGGCCGCGATCTCGGTGACCGGGTCGACGACGCCGTGGGCGTAGGAGGGAGCCGAGGCGACGACGAGCACCGTGGTGTCGTCGATCGCCGCGGCCATCGCGGCGGGGTCGGCGCGCAGCGTCTCGGGGTCGACGTCGACGAGCACGGCCCGCACCCCGAGGAACTCGGCCGCCTTGTGGAACGCCGCGTGCGCCGAGGTCGGGATGACCATGCTCGGGTCGCTGGTGTCGGGCGAGCCCTGCCGGGCGGCGAGCACCGCGAGCAGGATCGACTCGGTGCCGCCGGAGGTGACCGACCCGGCGAAGCCGTCCGGGGCGTCGAGCAGGCCGCCGGTAAGGGCGACGAGGTCGTTCTCCATGCGCAGCAACGAGGGGAACGCGGTGGGGTCGAGCCCGTTCGAGGAGGCGAACATCGCGAGCGCCTCGAGCCCCACGGCATCCGCGTCGGCCAGGCCCGAGTCATAGACGTAGGCCAGCGTGCGGCCGCCGTGGGCGGGCAGGTCCATGGCCTGCAGGGCGCGCAGCGTGGCGAGCACCTCGTCGGTGGTCGCAGCGGTCGGTGTGGTCACCGGGGCACCTCCTGGTCGAGCCGGTACCCGCGAAGGACCAGCAGCGAGACCGCGATGAGCGCGGCCGGGACGATCGTGAAGCCCAGCGCGATGGCGGTGTGCGCCGACGCGGGCTGGGCGGCGGACGCGTCGGTCGACGACACGTAGCCACCCAGGGCGAGCACCCCGGCGTACAGCAGCGGGCCGAGGGCGAGGCCGAGGGTCTCCCCGGCGGTCCAGACCCCGGTGTAGGTGCCGGCGCGGCTCTCGCCGGTGCGTGCGGTGTCGGCGGCGGCGACGTCGGGCAGCATCGCGAGCGGGAACATCTGGCAGGCCGCGTAGCCGACGCCGACCACCGCGACGCTGGCTGCCGTGGCGGCGACCCCGACCCGCACGGTGAGCAGGGTGGCCAGCGCCCCGCCGGCGAGGAGCAGCGAGCCCCAGAGGTAGCCGATCCGCTTGTCGTGCCGCTCGCCGACCCGCTGCCAGAGCGGGGTCACGAGCAGGGCCGGGGCGACGAAGCAGACGAACAGGATGGTCGAGGCGCCCGCGCTGCCGAGCAGCACCCGCGCGACGTAGTCGACACCGGCCAGCATCGCCCCGGTGGCGAGCGCCTGCAGCACGAACACGGTGAGCAGGGTGCGGAACTCGCGCGACGCCGCCACGACCCTGAGCTGGTCGGCCAGGCTGCCGCCGGCGGTCGCGGCATCGGTCATGTGGGTGTTGCGGGTGCCCCACCAGGCGCCGACGGTGCCGATCAGGATGAGCGTGCCGACGAACAGCCCGACGCCGCGGTAGCCCCACTCCGGCCCGAGCTGGTTGCGGATGACGGGTGACAGGCCGCCGCTGACCAGGATGGTGAGCGCCAGGATCGCCACCCGCCAGGTCATCAGCCGGGTGCGCTCGTCGTAGTCGTCGGTCATCTCGGCGGGCATCGCGACGTACGGCACTTGGAAGAACGCGTACGCGGTGGCGCAGGCGATGAAGAGCACGACCACCCACGTGGTGGCGAGGCCGGTCGGGGAGGTCGGCCCGGCGAACAGCAGCACGAACGCCAGCGCCAGCAGGGTGCCGGAACGGATGAGGAACGGGCGGCGGCGGCCACCGGGGTTGGTCGAGCGGTCGCTGATCCGACCCGCGACCGGGTTGAGGATGACGTCCCAGGCCTTCGGCAGGAAGACGACCAGGCCCGCCACGGCCGCCGTGACGCCGAGGCGGTCGGTCAGGTAGGGCAGGAGCAGCAGCCCGGGGACGGTGCCGAAGGAGCCGGTCGCGACCGAGCCGAGCCCGTAGCCGCGCCGGGCCGCCGGGGTGAGGCCCGTCGTGGGGCCGGTGGTCGACCCCGGTGTCGAACCTGGGGTGGGCGCCGCTGCCATGCCCGGACCCTAGTGGGGATGATGGGGCGGTGGGAACGCGTCAGAGGTTTCGGGGCCGGATCGCCGGCGTCGGTTCCACGAGCGG
>DASSQL010000039.1:0-7773 GCA_035702525.1 Ornithinibacter sp.
GTCGGGCCGGGGGTCCGGCCCCGGCTCGGGCCAGGGACTTCCCCATGAGGCGTCGCGTGCTGCACGGTAGGCGATCGGGTCGCGCTTCGTCACCACGACCCGCCCGGCGGAGCCGTCCGAGTCGCAGACCTCGAGCTGCACGAGCCCCTTGCGCGTCACCGGATGCCGCAGCACCCGCCCCCCGGCTGACGCCACCGGAGCGCGCGACGCGAGCACGTAGGAGAACTTCTCGTCCTCGTGGCCGAGCCGCCCACCCTTGACCCGCCGGTGCAGCGCGCTGCGGTCGAGCCGCACCGCGAAGTGGCACCAGTCGCCGGGCCGGGCAGCCACCGGGCAGGCGCCGTCCTGCGGGCAGGGCGCCAGCAGGTGCCACCCCGCGTCGGTGAGCCGCGACCGCGCCGCCAGCACCGCTGCGTACCCGCGCGGGGTGCCGGGCTCGACGACCAGCACCAGCTGCGCCGCAGCCGCCGCGGCCGCGTCGACCACCGGAGCGTGCAGCGTCTCGGCGAGCTCGCCGAGCACGTAGCTGACGACCACGAGGTCGGCCCCGGGCAGCGCGACGCCGGGCCCGAGCAGCGCTCGAGACCAGGTGGCACCCGCCACCGCCGGCGGGCCGTGCCGGCCGATCCGGGCCCCGAGGGCCAGGGCGTCGGTCGAGCCGTCGAGCACCGTGGCCTGCTCCAGCGACGGGAAGGCCTCGGCCACCGCCCAGGTCGCGGCACCGGTGCCACCGCCCACGTCGAGCACCGTCCGCACGTCGAGGTCGGGGGCGAGGTCGGTCGCGTGGCGCAGGGTGCGCGCCACCGCGGCGTGCGTGGCCGGCATCCGGTAGGCGGCGTAGGCGGCCGCCGTGGTGGGGTCGCGCAGCACCTGCGCGGTCGGTGGCGCTCCGCTGCGGTACGCGTCGATGAGGGATGCCGTGGCGCGCCGCAGCGGGTCGGCCGGCAGCCCGTCGAGCACGGTGTCGAGGGCGGCGCTGAGCGGGTGCGGCACGTCGCCATCGTGCCGGATCGGGATGAACTCGGGCGGCACGGGTGTTCCACACCTGTCCACTCGCAGCGGGAACACACCCCCAGGGGTATGCGTTCTGCTCGGTGGACCGACTCAGACCCCGAACGAGGAGCACCCAGCATGGCCACCGTCGAGCTCACCGCCGACACCTTCGAGCAGACCATCACGACGAGCGACATCGTGCTCATCGACTGGTGGGCGTCGTGGTGCGGCCCGTGCCGTCAGTTCGCGCCGACCTACGACAAGTCGAGCGAGAAGCACGACGACGTCGTCTTCGGCAAGGTCGACACCGAGGCCGAGCAGGCCCTCGCCGGTGCTGCGCAGATCACCTCGATCCCCACGATCATGGGCTTCCGCGACGGCATCCTCGTCTTCCGTCAGTCCGGCGCGCTGCCGCCCGCCGGCCTCGAGCAGGTCATCGAGGGCATCAAGGCCCTCGACATGGAGGACGTGCGGCGCCAGGTGCAGGAGCAGCAGGCCACCACCCAGCAGGCCTGACCGGACGTCCGCCGCGACCGGCACTCCCGCAAGGGATGCCGGTCGCGCCACGTCCGACCACCGGCCCGATACCGGGCGGGGTATATTCGGCAGACCGACCGACCAGCAGGAGGACCGGGCATGGAGCTCAACCCCGACGAGATGCAGACCGTCGTCAAGCGCCTGCGGCGCGCCCAGGGCCAGATCGGCGGCGTGCTGAAGATGATCGACGAGGGTCGCGAGTGCCAGGACATCGTCACCCAGCTGGCAGCGGTCTCCAAGGCCCTCGACCGCGCCGGGTTCGCCGTCATCGCGCTCGGGCTGCGGCAGTGCATCGCCGACCCCGAGGGCCACGAGATGGACGTCGACACCATGGAGAAGCTCTTCCTGTCGCTCGCATGAGCGGCGCCACGATGGATGCCGCGGGCTGGGACGCCCGGTACGCCGGCGCCGACCTGGTCTGGTCGGCCGGGCCCAACGTGTGGGTGCGTGAGCTGTGCACCCCGCTGACCCCGGGCCGGGCGCTCGACGTCGCGGCCGGCGAGGGGCGCAACGCGCTCTGGTTGGTCGAGCAGGGCTGGACCGTCGTCGCGGCCGACTTCTCCCCGGTGGGGGTGGCCCGGATGGACGAGATCGCCGACCGCCGTCTCGCGCAGCGCCGTTCGGCGTTCACCGCCGTGGTGGCCGATGCGACGCAGCCGGCGCCCAACCCCCCGTACGACCTGGTGCTGATCTCGTACCTGCACCTGCCGCGCACCCAGTGGGGCGAGGCCCTCGCGGCCGCGGTGCGCGCCACGGTGGTCGGCGGTGTGGTGCTCGTCGTGGTGCACGCCGTGCGCAACCTCACGGCCGGTGTCGGCGGCCCGCAGGACCCCACGATCCTGCTCGACCCCGAGGACGTCATCGCCAGCGGGGCCGAGCTGCCGGTCGACGTCGAGCTGGCGCAGCTGCGGGCCCGTGACGTGCCCGGTGCGGCCCGGCCGGCCCTCGACACGGTGGTGCTGTTCCGCAAGCGCGCCGACGCCTGAGCGCCCGGCGTCAGGTGCGGGCGAGCTGCGGCTGCGCGGCGGTGCTCGTCAACGAGCGGATGCCGGCCTGCCAGGTGCGCATCCCGCCGTCGAGGTTGCGCACGTCGCGACCGTGCTGGGCGAGGACCCGGGCCGCGGTGTGCCCGCGCACGCCCACGGCGCAGTGGACGACGACCGGCCCGGCCGGGATCTCGCCGAGCCGCTCGCGCAGCGAGTTCAGCGGCAGGTGGATCGCCTCGGGGATGACGCCGGCGTCGGTGCGCTCGGCCGTGTCGCGCACGTCGACGACGACCGCACCGTTCGCCACGGCATCCGCGAGCTCGTGCCACTGCACCGACGCGCTGGTGCCCCGCCGCAGGTTGTCGGCCACGTGGCCGAGCATGTTGACCGGGTCCTTGGCCGACGAGAACGCCGGCGCGTAGGCCAGCTCGAGCTCGGCCAGAGCGCTCGCGGTGAGCCCACCGGTCATCGCCGTGGCGATGACGTCGATCCGCTTGTCGACGCCGGACTCGCCGACGCCCTGGGCGCCGAGGATCGCGTCGGTCGTGGGGTCGACGAGCAGCTTGAGGGACATCGAGCCGGCGCCGGGGTAGTAGGTGGCGTGCGACGCCGGATGGGTGTGGATCGCGCGGTACGGGCGCCCCGCGGCGCGCAGCCGCTTCTCGGACCAGCCGGTGGTGGCGACCTGGAGCCCGAACACGCCGACGATCGCGGTGCCGAGCACCGGGCGGTCGCGCACGGCCAGCCCGGCGATGACGTCGGCCACCCGCCGCCCCTGCAGGTTCGCGGTGTTAGCCAGCGGCACCAGGGTCGACGAGCCGTCGACGGCGTCGGTCTTCTCGACCGCGTCCCCGACGGCGTACACGGCGGGGTCGGAGGTGCGCAGCTGCGCGTCGACGAGGATGCCGCCGCGCTCACCGACCGCGAGGCCCGCCTGCTGCGCCAGCGTGGTGTCGGGGCGCACGCCGATGGCGGCGACCACGAGGTCGGCCGGCACGGTCTCGCCACTGGTGAGGGTGACGGCATCCGGGCCGATGGTGGCGACGCCGGACCCGAGCCGCAGGTCGACGCCGTGCTCGCGGATGCGGTCGTGCACCGGGGTGGCCATCTCCGGGTCGAGCGGGGCCATGACCTGGTCGATCGCCTCGACGAGGGTGACGTCGAGGCCGAGGTGCACGAGGTTCTCGGTGACCTCGACCCCGATGAAGCCGCCGCCGACGACGACCGCCGTGCGGGCACCCACCGTCGCGGCGACCAGGGCGTCGGTGTCCTCGACGTCGCGCAGCGACAGGGCGCGCTCGATGCCGGGGATCGGCGGGCGCACCGCGCGGGCGCCGGTGGACAGCACCAGCGCGTCGTAGGGCAGCTCGACGAGCTCGCCGGCGACGAGGTCGCGCACGACCAGCACGTGCCGGTCACGGTCGATGTGCACGGCCTCGTGGTGCACCCGCACGTCGAGGCCGAAGCGCTGGTGGAGGGCCTGGGGCGTCTGCAGCAGCAGCGACGAGCGCTTCTCGATGACGCCCCCCACGTGGTAGGGCAGGCCGCAGTTGGCGTACGAGACGAACCCGCTGCGCTCGACGACCGTGATGTCCGCGTGCTCGAGCAGCCGGCGCAGCCGCGTGGCCGCGCTCATGCCCCCGGCGACGCCTCCGACGATGATGATCCGCATGCGCCCAACATACCCCATGGGGTATGCTCTCCCCACATCGATCCCGACCACGAGGAGTTCCCGGCATGTGCCGAGCAGTGACCTGTCGCAAGTGCGGCAAGACGACCTGGGCCGGCTGCGGCCAGCACGTCGACGGCGTGATGCGCGGCGTCCCCGCGGGCGACCGCTGCCAGGGCCACGCGTCCGAGCCGAGCACCGGCTTCCTCGGCAAGCTCTTCAGCCGCTGACCCAACCGGCACCACCCCTTCGGGTCAGGCCGGGGTCGCCGAGCCGGACACGAACCAGAGCCACGGCTTCGCCGGGCCGCCCCCGATGAACCCGGCGTACGACAGGTCGACGTCGAAGCCGGCGTCGCGCACGAGCCCGGCGATGTCGCGGTCGACGTGGCAGCCACCCGCCACGGGCCCCCAGAACGGCTGGATGCGGCGCTGCCGGCGGGCGACCCGCTCGTCGGGCGCCAGCGAGTGCTCGACGAACCGCAGCGTGCCACCCGGTCGCAGCACCCGCCGGGCCTCGGCGAGCGCGCGCCCGATCTCGGGCACGGTGCACATCGTCCAGGTCGAGATCACGGTTTCGGCGCTCGCGTCGGCCACCGGCAGGTCGGCGCCGTCCAGACCGACCCGGTCGACCGGCATCCGGGATGCCGCGATGCGCGGCTGGGCCCGCTGCCACGAGAGGTCGGCGGGCTCGACGGCCAGCACCCGGGTGACCGCCGCGGGGTAGTACGCCAGGTTGCGCCCGGAGCCGAACCCGATCTCCAGCACCTCGCCGGCGGCGCCGCCGCAGACGGCCGTGCGCCAGCTGCCGGCGGTCGCGTCGTTCAGGCCGCGGTCGGTCAGCCGCGGCACGACCTGCTCGTCCCACCACCGGCGTGCACCCACCGGACCAGTGTGGCTCACCACCGAGACCGCGCTCACGTGTGGGAGTGGTCACAGCGCCCGCGCTGATACCCCAGCGGGTATACCGTCGGAGGTGTCGAGCCGGCTCGCCGGCGTCGGGCCGGGTGGTCTGTCCGGGCGCCGACTCAGGGCCGGCTCGACCACCACGTCAGGGCGGTCAGCGCGCCGGGTCGACGAGCACGATGCCGGTGGAGGGCGAGGACCCCATCGCCACGAGCGCCTCACCGGCCGCGGCCAGCCCGAGCGGCTCCCCGGGGGCGAGCAGGTCGCCGAGGTCGAGGCGACCAGCGGCCACGTCGTCGAGCAAGGGTCCGTAGTCGGCGGCCGCCATGCCGTGGCTGCCGAGCACGTCGAGCTCCCAGCCGATCACCCGCTCCATCGGCACGTCGACCCGGCCCGCCGCCGGGGGCAGCAGGCCCACCTGGACGTGCCGACCGCGTCGGCCGAGCGCGAGGATGCCGGTGCGGCACGCCTCCGGCGAGCCCAGGGCGTCGATGCTGACCGACACCCCGCCGCCCGACCAGCGCCCCACGGCAGCGAGCACCTTGTCGACCCCGATCGAGGCGTCGACCACCTCGTCGGCCCCGTGGAAGAGCGCCCGGTCGAGCGACGCGGCGGCGACGTCGACGGCGCACACGTAGGCCCCGCGGCTGCGGGCGACGGCGACGGCCGCGAGCCCCACGCCGCCGCAGCCGATGACGAGCACCGAGTCGCCCTCGCGCACCGCGGCCCGCGAGACCACGGCGCGGTAGGCCGTCGCCACGCGGCACCCCAGCCCGGCGGCCAGCCCGGCGTCGAGGCCCCGGGGCAGGGCCACGAGGTTGGTCTCGGCGGCGTGCACGACGACGAGCTCGGCGAACGAGCCCGGGTCGGTGAACCCCGGCTGCCGCTGGTTCGGGCAGACCTGGCCCGCGCCGGACCGGCACACCGGGCAGGCCCCGCACGCCATGACGAACGGTGCGGTGACCGCGCGACCCAGCCACCCGGCATCCACGTCGTCGGCGACCGACTCGACGACCCCGGCCAGCTCGTGGCCCGGCACGTGGGGGAACGTCGTGATGTCGCTGTCGTGGCCCATCCAGCCGTGCCAGTCGCTGCGGCACAGGCCGCTGAACAGCACCCGAACCACGGCACCGCCCGGCGGCGGGGTGGGGTCGGGGAGGGTGGACACCACCGGGGCCGCGCCGAACGCGGCGTAGGTCAGGGCTCGCACGCCCCCACCCTGCCACCCCTCGCGCAGGCCCGGCGCGGTCACGGTTCGGACACGACCCGCCGGGGTGCTGGACGGGCCCGGGGTCGGTCCGTGCACAATGGGGACGTGGAGGATGGGAGCGCTCCCACGGAGCCCACGGACACCGAGCGGACAGCCCGGTCAACCCGTCCCATCTCGTCTGGCACCCGTGCCGGGGCCGTCCGGGAACCCGGCACCGGCACGGGAGCCAGGCGTCCACCCACCATCGAGGAGGTCGCCCGGCTCGCCGGCGTCGGCCGCGGCACGGCATCGCGGGTCGTCAACGGCTCCCCGCAGGTCTCGCCGGCCACCCGCGCCGCGGTGCAGCAGGCCGTGGAGGCCCTCGGCTACGTGCCCAACCGGGCGGCCCGTTCACTCGTCACGCGCCGCACCGACACCGTCGCACTCGTCGTCTCCGAGCCGGGGGACCGGGTCTTCGGCGAGCCCTACTTCGGCGCCATCGTGCGCGGGGTGGGGCAGCGGCTGAGCGGCTCGCCGTTCCAGCTGCTGCTCACCATGGCCGGCACCGAGCGCGACCGCGCGCACCTCGCGGCCTATCTCACCGAGCAGCACGTCGACGGGGTGCTGCTGCTGTCGCTGCACGCACACGACGACCTTGCTGCCCGCCTCGACGAGCGCGGGGTGCCGACCGTGTGCGGCGGCGCGGTGGTCGGGTCGGACCCGGCGGTCGTGGTCGACGCCGACAACCGCGCGGGCGGGAAGGCGGCGGTCGACCACCTGCTCGGCCTGGGTCGTCGGCGGCTCGCCGTGCTCACCGGCCCGCAGGACATGTCGTCGGGGCGCGACCGGCTCAGCGGCGCCCGCGCCGCCCTCACCGCGGCGGGGCTCGACCACGAGGGCCTGGTGGTGGCCTTCGGCGACTACAGCGAGGACAGCGGGGAGCGCGCCATGCGCGAGGTGCTCGCCGGCGGGGTGGTGCCCGATGCCGTGTTCGCCTGCTCCGACCTGATGGCGGTCGGCGCCCTGCGGGTGCTGCGCGAGGCCGGCCTTCGAGTACCCGACGACGTCGCGCTGATGGGTTTCGACGACTCGGCGGTCTGCCGGCACACCGACCCCGCCCTGACCTCCGTGCACCAGCCGATCGAGGAGATGGGCCGGGTGATGGCCGACCTGCTGCTCGCCCGGATTGCCGGCGAACCGGTGCCGCCACGCACCGTGCTGCCCACCCGCCTCGTGGTGCGCGCCTCGGCCTGACCGCCGTCGGCCGGCCGTTCGTCGAGGGATGCCGCTCGCCGGGCGCGCCACCTCCCCGCGGCTGCGGCGCCCACCTCCCGACCGCTGCCACGATGGGGGACATGGCCCTCGACGTCGAGCTGTCCGAGACGCGCGACTTCCTCGCGCACCACGAGCCCTTCGACGTGCTGCCGGATGCCGTGCTCGACGCCCTCCCGGCGCGGATGGGCATCGAGTACTTCCGCCGGGGCACCCGGCTGA
>DASSQL010000040.1:0-8056 GCA_035702525.1 Ornithinibacter sp.
CTCTCGCCGAGCGTGCCGTCCTCGCACCAGACGCTCTCGCGCCGCGCGGCCTCGGCGATCGCCATGTCCTGCACGGCGGTGAGGGTATTGATCAACGACTGGCAGTCACCGACGACGCCGAGCCACTCGTCGCGTCCGCGCCGGGCCGGGTCCGCGAGCGCCGTGGCAACCCGTCGAGCACCGACCAGTACGGCCTCATCGAGACCGCGTGGCCCGGCGCCTGGAGGGGTGATGGCGGCGTGCACGGACCGCTCGCTGTGCCGCTGCTGTGTGACCACGTGTCCCCCTTCCCCGTAGTTCGATTCTACCGGCCCCACCGTCATCGCACAAGTGTTCGAATTCATGTGTTCGTTTGCAGCAGAATCGTTTTGCCCGCGAAGGTGGATGCCCTCGGGGCGGGACGGAGGCGACACGGAAGCCGTCGACGCACCCGACCCCACGACGTCTTGGCCCGGCCAGGATCAACGGCGCAATGTGCGGAAGTGGGTGGTCCGATCCGCCCGAGTCGCTGATCACCCGCCACAGCGGACGCCGTCCCGCGGGAGCGTGGCGACCACCGGATGGGGACGGGGCCCGATGCCGACCGAGCTTGGCCGGCCGACCAACGGACGCAGGTCGTCCCAGGCTGTCGGTGGTTGTGACCACGCGCAGAGGTGATCTCCGGCCGCAGAGCGTGGCGACCACACGTCCGGGGCGTGACCACGCGCCGACCGGACCGGACTGACTCAGGGGAGCCATGTCATCCGGGCTGGTCGAGCAGCTGACCGACGAGCGGCGACCGTCGGCCTCGGACCAGTCACGAACGCACCCCCGACCACGCACATCCCGCGACACGCTTCACCCGCGGACCGGCAGGATGTGCCCATGCGCCCCATGCTGGCCACCGTCGCCGATCGCGTGCCGACCGGCGACGCCTGGGTGCACGAGGTCAAGTGGGACGGGATGCGGGTGCTCGTCGACGTGCGCGACGGGAAGGTCACCCTGTGGTCGCGCAACGAGCGCGACGTGACGGCGGCGTACCCCGAGCTCGAGGAGATCGGGCGCGACTACGACGACATGCTGCTCGACGGCGAGGTGGTCGCCCTCGACGGTGGCCGGCCCAGCTTCCACGCCCTCACCGAGCGGATGCACGTCGCCGACCGGCGTCGCGCCCAACGCCTGGCCGCCACCCGACCGGTGACCCTCATGGTCTTCGACCTGCTGCGCCTGTTCGGCTCCGACCTCACCGCCCAACCCTGGTCGGCGAGAAGGGAGCTGCTCGACCGGCTCGACCTCAACGGCAGGCACTGGCAGGTGCCCGAGGTCTACGACGACGGCCCTCAGCTGCTCGCCGCCACCAAGGAGCAGGGCCTGGAGGGCATCGTCAGCAAGCGCCGGTCGGCGCCCTACGCCGCGAACCGGCGCTCGCCCGACTGGCGCAAGACCGCGCACCGCGCCAGCCTGTCGGTCGTGGTGGGTGGCTGGCGACCGGTGGTGGGGTCGAACGGCCGGCTGGGTGCCGTGCTCGTCGGCCTGCCCGACGGCCACGGCGGCTGGCGCTACGCCGGTCGCGTGGGTTCCGGTCTCGCGGGAACGGCCGGCGAGGCGCTCGCCAAGCGGCTGCGCCCGATCCGCCGCGACACCTCACCCTTCGCCGACGAGGTGCCGGCCATCGACGCCCAGGGAACCACCTGGGTCGAGCCGACGGTCGTCATCGAGGTGCGCACCCTCGAGCTCACCGGCCAGCACCGGCTGCGCCAGCCGGCCTACCTCGGGGTGCGGTCCGACCTGAGCCCGGCCGACCTCGAGGAGGTCGACGATGCCTGAGTACGTGCCCGAGGTGACCCGGGTGGAGGTGGCCGGTCGAAAGCTGCGGTTGACCAGCCTCGACAAGGTGATGTACCCGTCGACCGAGACCACCAAGGGCGAGGTGCTCTCCTACTACGCGCAGATCGCGCCGCTGATGCTGCCGCACGTGGCGAACCGGCCGGTCACCCGGGTGCGCTGGCCGCACGGCGTCGAGGACCAGATGTTCTTCGAGAAGAACCTCCCCTCCGGAGCCCCGAGCTGGCTCCCACGCACCCCCATCGACGACGTCACCTACCCGCTGATCACCGACCTGGCCGACCTGACCTACCTGGTCAACCTCAACAGCCTCGAGATCCACGTGCCGCAGTGGACCGTCGACGACGACGGCGAGCGGCGCAACCCCGACCGGCTGGTCATCGACCTCGACCCCGGGAAGCCGGCCGGCCTGCACGAGTGCGCGAAGGTGGCGCTGCTGGTGCGCGACCGGCTCGCCACGCTGGGCCTCGAGATGTTCCCGGTGACCTCCGGCAGCAAGGGGATGCAGCTGTACGCGGCCCTCGGTGGCGACCTCACCAGCGACCAGGTGCGCGACCTCGCGATGCAGCTCGCGCAGGAGATGACCAAGAAGTACCCGGGCCTGGTGCTGTGGAAGATGACCAAGTCGCTGCGCCCGGGGAAGATCTTCCTCGACTGGAGCCAGAACGTCGCCGCCAAGACCACGATCAGCCCCTACAGCCTGCGCGGCCGCGAGCTGCCCTGCGTGGCAGCGCCCCGCACCTGGGACGAGGTCGAGCAGGGTGCGGAGGAGCCGGAAGCGTTGCGGCAGCTGATGTTCGACGAGGTGCTCGAGCGGGTCGAGCGAGACGGCGACCTCATCGCCGACCTTCCCTGAGGCAACCGGCTCGGGGTCAGGCCGGCGGCCGAAGCCGCGGGCAGCCGGCGCACTCGACGCACCCGGGCAGCGCGTAGATCAGGCAGCACGACTCCCGCCGGGGCACCCCCGGCCGGAACAGCCCCGCGGCGGTCTCGGCCTCGCGGCGGGCGGCCGACCACATGTCGTCGACCAGGGCCGCCCGGGCATGGGGCCCGATCCGCACCTGGGCGGGGTACGCGTCGGCCACCGGCTCGGCCACCGCGCGGTAGTCACGCTCGGCGCGGTCCAGGCGATCGGCGAGCGGGCCGGCATCCGCCTCCAGAGAGGTGAGCCGTACCCGCGACGGCACCAGCCCGGGCCCGAGGTCGAAGGTGAGCGCGGTGAGGTCGGCGCGCCACGGCCCGGATGCCGCCGCGTGGGCGGCGGTGTGCGCCGGCACCTGGAGCAGCCACTGCAGCACGAACACCGCGGCGACCTGGGGCGGGGCGAGCACGTCGTACCACCGCCCCTGCAGCACGGTCAGCTCACGCTGCCACGGCAGGGGGTCGGTCGAGAGCGTGCGCGGCAGGGGCGGCCCGCCGGCGGTGAAGGCCAGCCAGGCGTGCCGCCGCGACATCAGCGAAGCGGCGCCCGCCGGGTCGGGGGGCGCCGCGTCGGTGAGGTGCTCGGGGCTCAGCCGTGGGCCTTGTCGTAGGCGGTCTGGACCTCGGCGGAGATGCGGCCGCGGTCGCTGACCTGGTGGCCGTTGTCACGGGCCCAGGCGCGCACGGCGCCGAGGTCGGGCTTGCGACCGGAACCCTTGGATGCCGTGCGGCCGGACGAGCGACGCCCGCCGGTGCGCTCGGCGTGGCCGATCCAGACGGCGAGGTCGTCGCGCAGCTTCGCGGCGTTGTCGGAAGTCAGGTCGATCTCGTAGCTGACGCCGTCGAGCGAGAACGAAACGGTCTCGTCGGCAGGGGAGCTCTTGTCGATGTCGTCGACGAGGAGCACCTGGACCTTCTTTGCCATGGTTTTCCCTTCAGGGTTATCGAACCGGAATCCGGGGCAGCGTCAGTTGCCGAAACGGACATTAGCAGCGGATTCCCGCGAAGGTAAAGCGCGGTTAAAGGTGGAAATGCGGCGCTCAGGACGACGGCGGGTTTTCCGGGTCGTCGGGCGGGCCGTGCAGCGCGCCGTTGCGGCCTTCGGAATCCGTGGTATGACCCGCGGCGCGTTCCCTTTCCCGGTCCTGCTCGGCCTCGAAACGACGCTGGGCGATACGTTCGCGACGGTCACCCTCGAGCATGCTCTTGATCAGGAAGTAGAAAAGGATCGCAACCAGAATCGTCGGGAGAATCGCGGCCAGGTAGGGCCACACGGCATCCATCGGTCAGGCCTCGGGCTTCAGGTGGGGGAAAAGAATCGTCTCGCGAATGTTGGCGCCGGTGAAGAGCATGATCAGCCGGTCGATGCCCAGGCCCAGGCCGCCCATCGGCGGGGCGCCGTACTCGAGCGCGCGCAGGAAGTCCTCGTCGAGCTGCATCGCCTCGGGGTCGCCGCCCGCGGCCCGCAGCGACTGGGCGGTGAGCACCTCGCGCTGCACCACCGGGTCGACGAGCTCGGAGAAGCCGGTGCCCCGTTCGACGCCGGCGATGATCAGGTCCCAGGCCTCGATCAGTCCCTCCGTCGACCGGTGCGGGCGGGCCAGCGGCTGGGCGATGGCGGGGTAGTCGCACAGGAACGTCGGCTGGAGCAGGCCGGGCTCGACCAGCTCACCGAGCAGCTCGAGGAAGACCTTGTCCTTCTCCAGCGCCGGGTCGACCTCGACGCCGTGCGCGTCGGCGAGGCGCAGCAGCGTCTCCTTCGGCGTGTCCAGCGTGACGGTCTCGCCGACGGCCTCGCTCACCGCGTCGTACACCGGCAGCCAGCGCCACTCGCCGCCGAGGTCGACCTCGCCGGGCGGGGTCTGCACGACCCGCGAGCCGAGCGCGTCGGCCACCCCGAGGTAGAGGTCGCGGATCAGGGCGCCGATCGTGGTCTGGTCGCCCCAGGCCTGGTAGGCCTCGAGCATCGTGAACTCGGGGGAGTGGGTGGCGTCGACGCCCTCGTTGCGGAAGATCCGGCCCATCTCGTAGACCCGGTCGACCCCGCCGACGACGGCCTTCTTGAGGTTCAGCTCGAGGGCGATCCGCAGCACCATCTCGTGGTCGAAGGCGTTCATGTGGGTGCGGAACGGCCGGGCCGCGGCGCCCCCGTGCACGAGCTGGATCACTGGCGTCTCGACCTCGACGTAGCCCTGCTCCTCGAGGGTGGAGCGGATGGCGCGCAGCGCGGTGGCCTTGGTGCGCACCATGTCGCGGGCCTCCTGGCGCACGACGAGGTCGGCGTAGCGCTGGCGCACCCGGCTCTCCTCGGACAGCTCCTTGTGCAGCACCGGCAGCGGGCGCAGCGCCTTGGACGCCATCCCCCAGCGGCTCGCCATGACCGACAGCTCACCGCGGCGCGAGCTGATCACCCGCCCCTCGACGAAGACGTGGTCGCCGAGGTCGACGTCGGACTTCCACGCGGCCAGTGCCTCCTCGCCCACCTCGGCGAGGCTGAGCATGACCTGCAGCCGGGTGCCGATGCCCTCCTGGAGGGTGGCGAAGGCGAGCTTGCCGGTGTTGCGCACGAAGACCACGCGGCCGGCGACGCCGACGACGTCCTGGGTCTCCTCGCCCTGCTCGAGCTGCCCCCACTGCTCGCGGACCTGCTCGAGCGAGTGGGTGCGCGGGACGGAGACCGGGTAGGGCGGGATGCCGGCCGCGAGCAGCCGGTCGCGCTTGTCGCGGCGGATCCGCAGCTGCTCGGGGAGGTCGGCCTCGGGAAGTGCGTCGGGGGGCGTCTCGGTCACGAGGGTCAAGCCTACGGTCACTCCATCGGACTGCTGATGCCCCACCGGTGGCCGAACGGGTCGACGAACCACGCGTTGCGGCTGCCGTACCCCTCGTACACCCCCCGGTCGTCCGGCTCTGCCCCCGCCTGCACGGCCGCGGCGAGGGTGGTCTCGACCTCGGGCACCGGCAGCATGAGGCTCACCGCCGCCCCGGGTCCGGTCGGCGCCACGGCACCGTACGACGGAGCCTCGTCGGCAAGGTAGATGACGCCCTCACCGATCCGCAGCGCCACGTGGCCGATCGAGCCGTCGTCGTTCACGAACGGGTCACCCTCTATCGCCGCGCCGAACACCGTTCCGTACCAAGCGATCGCGTCGCCGGCTCCCTTCACCGCGAGATACGGCACCGCGGCCGGCCTTGGGTCATGGCGGTCGTTCATCGTCTTCTCCTCCCGCGGATGCCGTCGCGCGGGCCGCCGAGGTCGGTGACCCCACGGCACCCTCCCTCCGACCGAGGTTAGGACCGCAGTCGTCGGTACGGGTGGTTAGCGTCTGGTGCATGCCGAGCAGACCGACCTGGACCGAGGGACTGCCGGCCCGCCGCCTGGTGCGGGCGCGCGGTGCCGAGCTGCCGGCATCCGATGTCTGGCCGCTGACCGTGCCGGCCGTCGCGCAGGTGCTGGCCGACGGTCTCGACCTCACGCGCTGCACGGTGCTCGTCGGTGAGAACGGCTCGGGCAAGTCGACCCTGGTCGAGGGGCTCGCCATGGCCGCTGGCATGAACGCCGAGGGCGGCTCGACCGGTGCCACCCACCGCACCCACGCCAGCGAGTCGCCGCTGCACGAGTGGCTCACCGTGGTGCGCGACCCCGGGGCGTCGCGGTGGGGGTACTTCGTGCGGGCCGAGACGATGCACGGCCTGTTCACCTGGCTCGACACCAACCCCGGGCCGGGGAACGACCCCATGTTCCACGCCATGTCGCACGGCGAGTCGTTCGTGTCGCTGCTCGGCACCCGGCGGTTCCGGGGCGAGGGCCTGTTCGTCATGGACGAACCCGAGGCCGGGCTCTCGTTCAGCGCGCAGCTGCACCTCGTGGCCGAGCTCACCGCGATGGCCCGCCGCGACCGCACCCAGGTGGTGCTCGCCACCCACTCCCCGGTGCTGGCCGCCATCCCCGGCGCATCGGTGCTCGAGCTCGGCGAGCACGGCATCCGGCCGACCACCTGGGACGACCTCGAGGTGGTGGCCCACCACCGCAGCTTCCTCGCCGAGCCGCGGCGCTACCTTCGCCACGTCATCGACGACCTCGACGCCTGACGCCGCTCAGCGCTCGTCGAGCAGGAGGTCGAGCGAGTAGTCCTCGGCCCGGTAGCAGTGGTCGCCGAACTCGATGGCCTCCCCGGTGCCCCCGAACGCGGTGCGGGTCATGGTGAGCACCGGCTGCTGGCCAACGATGGCGAGCTGACGACGCTCGGCACGCGTCGGCATCCGGGCCCCGACGCTCTGCCGGGCGACGACCGGGCTGACACCGCGGGCGCGCAGCGCCGCGTAGAGCCCGTCACGGGTCAGCTCGTCGGCGGTGATGTCGGTGTAGGCGGGCGGGAGCCAGTTGTGGAGCACGGCGAGCGGCGCTCCGTCGGCCGAGCGCAGCCGCACGATGGCGAGCAGGTCCGTGCCGGCCGGCAGGTCGAGCGCCGCGGCGGCCCGCGCGTCCCTGGTCGTGCACAGGTCCAGGACGGTGGTCGTCGGGGCCTGGCCGGCGCGCAGTAGGTCGTCGTGCAGCGAGGACAGGGCGGCCCGCCGGTGCACCTTGCGGTTGGCCACGGTGGTGCCGATGCCGCGACGTCGCACGAGCAGCCCCTGGTCGACCATCTCCTGCATCGCGCGCCGCACCGTGGGCCGCGAGACGTTGAGCCGGGCCGCCAGCGCGAGCTCGTTCTCGAAGGGGTCGCCCGGCTGCAGGCGCCCGTCGTCGACAGCCGCGGTGAGCTGCTGCGCGAGCTGGTGCCACAGCGGCACGGGCGACGCGCGGTCGATGCGCACGTCGACGAGCCGGGTCTCCATGGACCGGACTGTACAGCGCGCAGCGTTCCATGTCAGTATGTCCTGACAAAGGAGGTCGTATGCGCATCGGTCTGGCCGGCGCGGGACGCATCGGTGCGTTCCACGCCCTGACACTCGCCTCACTCGACGGCGTCGACGAGGTCGTGGTGGGCGACAGCCGCCCGGAGGCGGCGCACGCCGTCGCGGCCTCGCTGCCCGCCGCGCTGGCCGTCGAGGTCGACGACCTCATCGGCTCGGGCATCGACGCGCTCGTGATCGCGACCTCCACGCCCGGGCACGCCCCGCTCCTGCGCGCCGCGGTCGCAGCCGGGTTGCCGACCTTCTGCGAGAAGCCCGTGGCCGCCAGCCTCGCCGAGACGGTCGACGTGGTTCGCGTGGTCGAGGCGTCCGGCGTCGCCGTGCACATCGGGTTCCAGCGTCGCTTCGACGCCGGCTACCAGCGCGCCAGGGATGCCGTGGCGTCCGGCGAGCTCGG
>DASSQL010000041.1:0-12340 GCA_035702525.1 Ornithinibacter sp.
CGGCTCCGACCCGGTGCTCTACGTCAGCACCGACCTCCGGCTGGCGGCGGGGCGCTCGATCCGGGCCGGGGTGCCGGTCTGCTGGCCGTGGTTCGGGCCGGGCCGCGCCGCCGGGATGGAGCCCATGCACGGGTTCGTGCGCACGGCCCCGTGGGACCTCGTCGAGGTGGCCGGGGACGACGACGAGACGACCGTGGTCTACCGGATCACCTCCGACGAGGCGTCGTCCCAGCACTGGCCGTACCCCTACGCCGCCGAGCTGCGCGCCCGCTTCGGCCGCGCGCTCGAGGTGTCGCTCACGACGACGAACACCGGTGACGCGGCCTTCGACTACGAGGAGGCTCTGCACGCCTACCTCGTCGTGGGCGACATCCACCGGGCGGCCATCACCGGCCTCGACGGCACGTCGTTCTTCGACAAGGTGACCGGCACCGAGCGGGTGCAGCAGGGTGACCTCACCTTCGCCGGCGAGACGGATGCCGTGTTCCGCACCAGCGACCCGGTGACCCTGCACGACCCGGCGCTCGGGCGCCGGTTGGTCGTGAGCACCGAGGGGGCGGCCGACATCGTGGTGTGGAACCCCTGGGCCGCCAAGGCCGCGGAGGTGCCAGACATCGGTGACGACGACTGGCAGCGCTTCGTCTGCATCGAGGGCGCGAACGCCTTCGAGCACGCGGTGGCGCTCGAGCCCGGTGAGTCCCACACGACGAGCTATCGAGTGGAGGTGCAACCGTTGTGAGCGAGATGCGTTCTGCGGGTGACGGATCGGTGACCACCAACGACGAGTCACGAGGGGATGCCGTGCTGGCCGCCCAGCGGTCGTGGCTCGACGAGCCCGGCCACCGGGCCTGGCTGCACACCGGCCTCGCCGACGTCATCACCTTCGCGCTCGGGTCGATCCTCCCCGGTGGAGGGTTCGCCTACCAGGCCGCCGACGGGTCGCCGATGCCGGGCCGTCGCCCGCAGCTCTTCCTCACCGCCCGGATGGCGTACACCGCGGCCCTCGGTGTGCGGCACGGCGTGCCGGGCTCGGGTGAGCTGCTCGACCACGCGATGTCGTCCCTCACCGGTCTGCACGCCGACACCGAGCACGGTGGCTGGCTCAGCGAGCCGGGCACGGTGACCCGCAAGATGACCTACGACCACGTGCACGTCGGCCTCGCCGCCTCGAGTGCCCTCGGCGTCGGGCACCCGGGCGCCGCGGCACTGCTGGCGCAGGTCGTCGAGGTCGTCGACACCCGCCTCTGGGACCCGGACGCCCAGGCGCTGCTCGAGTCGTTCGCCCCGGACTGGTCCGACTCCGAGGACTACCGCGGCGCCAACGCCAACATGCACGGCCTCGAGGCGTTCATCGCGATGGGCCACGCGACCGGGGATGCCGTGTGGCACGAGCGGGGTCTGGCGATCGCCGACCGCCTGATCAATGTCGCTGCACGCGAACGGGGTTGGCTGCTACCCGAGCACTTCACGGCCGACTGGCAGGTGCTCCCGGAGTACAACCGAGACGAGCCGTTGCACCCGTTCCGCCCCTACGGTGCCACCTTCGGCCACTCCCTGGAGTGGTCGCGCTTCCTCCTCCAGCTCGACGCCTCGCCGCTGGTGGCGTCGCCGTCATGGCTCGTCGAGGCCGCCGACGGTCTGACCCGCCGCGCGCTCGACGGCGGCTGGGGGCTCGACGGCCGGCCCGGGCTGGTCTACACCGTCGACTGGGACGGGGCGCCCGTGGCCGACGTGCGCCTGCACTGGCCGGTCTGCGAGGGCATCCAGACCACGGCCGTGCTGCTGCGGCTCACCGGCGACCCGCACTGGGAGCACTGGTACCGCCGCCTGTGGGACCACGCGGCCCGCTGGTTCATCGACGAGCGCGGCACCTGGCGCAACGAGCTCGACGACGACATGCGCCCCGGCGACAAGGTGTGGCCGGGGCGCCCCGACGTGTACCACTGCGGCGGCGCGCTCACCCTGCCCCTCGACATCTGACCTCCGCCCGGGGCGGTGACCAAGGTCTCCACGCCGAGCCCTTTCAGCGACCCGGCCACCGGCGCGACCATCGGGGTGAGGAACCACCGCAGCACCGCTCGAGGTCATCATGGCTGTCCGCGCCCGCCCGCACCCCCGCCCCCTGGTCACCGGCGGTGTCACCGCGACCGGCGCCGTGATCGCTGGCTACGCCGCGCTCCACCACCTCGGCTCGACGTCCGGGTCCACGGCGCAGGAGCGGCAGCGCACCCTGCCCGGTGACGACCTGATCACGCGGCCGTCCCTGGTCACCAACCACGCCGCCACCCTCCACGCGCCGCCCGAGCAGGTCTGGCCCTGGCTGACCCAGGTGGGCTGGCACCGCGGTGGCTGGTACACCCCGCGGTGGGTCGACCGGCTGCTCTTCCCGGACAACTGGCCCAGCGCCGACCGGCTCGACCCGGCGCTCGTGCGTGACCTGAACCCGGGCGACCGCATCCCGGACGGTCCACCCGGCACCGCCGAGTTCGTCGTGGAGGTCGCCGAGGCCCCCAGAGCCCTGGTGCTGCACTCACGGACCCACCTGCCGCCGGGCTGGGACGAGCAGTTCGGCGCCTCCCTCGACTGGGTGTGGACCTTCGCCCTCGACCCGGTACCGGGTGGCCGCACCAGGATGCTGGTCCGCAACCGCGGTCGGGTCGCCCCGGCCTGGCTCGACGTCGCCTACCGCGCGGCGATCGTCCCCGCCGACCACGTGATGACCCGGGGGATGTTCCGCGGCCTCGGGGAGCGGGTGTCGGCATGACGACCGGGCCCGGGTCGAGCGACGCGGCCGTGTCCCGCTGGCCGGGCGCGGCGGCTGCCTCGACCGTGCCTGCCGGGCCGCCGGACCGGGGCCGGCGCCGTCGCGGCCCGACCTGGACCGCCCTCACCGTCGTCGAGGTGGTCCTGGCCGTCACGGCGGTGCTGCTCGACCTGCTCCTGCCCGCCGTCGTGCTCACCGTGCTGGCCGGCATCTCGCTCGCGGTGCGTCGGGAGGGGCCGAGCACCCTGGGCTTCCACCGGCTCGCCCGCCCCGGGCGACAGCTGGCGCAGGTCGCGGCCCTGGCGCTGGGCTGGACCACGATCGTCTTCCTGCTCGTCATGCCGGTGACCGAGCACCTCACCGGGTCGACCCAGGACACCAGCGAGTTCGCCGACCTCGAGGGCGACCTGCCGCGCCTGCTGCTGTTCGTCGCCCTCAGCTGGACCCTTGCGGCCCTGGTGGAGGAGCTCGCCTTCCGCGGCTACCTGCTCACCCGGATCACCGACCTGATCGGCAGCTCGCCGCTCTCCCGGGGGGCGGCCGTGGTCGGCGTCGCCTTCCTCTTCGCGCTGATCCACGGTGAGCAGGGCGTCACCGGCATGGTGCTGGTGTTCGTGGATGCCGTGTTCTACGGCGTCCTGAGGTACGCCTACCGCTCGCTGTGGGCGTCGGTCGTCGCGCACGGGCTGAGCAACACGGTCGGGATGGTGGCGTTCTTCCTGTTCGGCCCCTTCTCCGCCCTGTGGTGAATCCGCCTCTGGCTCACCGCAGCACGACGAGCGCGTCGAGGTCCTCCACCGGCAGGTCGGGGTCCGACGTCGCCAGCACCGTGAACGCCGCGGGCTGGCTCGCCCCGCCGAGCGCGGTCAGGATCGCCGTGTCGGCGGCGTCGCGGCCGGTGCCGATGCGCACCATCGAGGCCCGCGGTGCCAGCCGGGTGGCGTCGAAGACGCGCCACACCCCGTCGACCGCCACCTCGACCACGGCGTGGGCGTCCATCGGCGACAGGCCCGGCGCGTACACCGAGACGTACCGGGCCGGCATCCCAAGCGCACGGCACATCGTGACCACGAGGTGCGCGTAGTCGCGGCAGACTCCCTGCCCGGTGCCCAACGGCACCAGCGCGTCGTCGGCGGCTGTCGTCGAGCCCGGCAGGTAGAAGAGGCGCTCGTGCACCCAGGCGACCACCCGCTGCACCGTGGCGGTCTCGTCGCCCACCTGGCCGAACTCTGTTGCGGCGAAGCCCTCCACGCGGTCGCTGGGGCAGTAGCGGCTGGGGAGCACGTAGTGGAACCGCTCGCTCTCGGTCACCGCGACGGCATCCGACTCGCCCAGGGCCACCGTCGCCTCGTACGCCACCGACAACGCGCCGACCGGCGCGTCGATGACGTGCACGCGCGTCCCGCGGTCGAGCTCGAGCACGTGATGGGGGATGCCGGTGCCGTCCGGGCCGCTGATCGTGAGGGTCTCCACGGCATCCAGGCCGACGGCGACGGCGACCGAGACCGCGAGCCGGCCGGCCACCTCGACCGGGATGTCGAGGCGCGCGCCGACGGTGGCCGAGGTCGCGGGGCCGCCGAGCGCGTGGGTCGGGTCCGACACGGTGACCACCTCCGGGGGAACGGGATCGGCGCGGCTGCGCCGGCCGCGGGCCACTCGCGTCGTCGAGGGCGGAACCGCTGGGCAGGACGCTACCGCGCGGCGGCCGTACGCTGGCCCGATGGGACTCGCCGACCTGATGGCAGGCCGCCCGCCGGCCACCCCGCACGAGGAGGCGCTCGCGCACGCCGAGCAGGGGTGGCGATCTACTGGCGCCCGGGCTGCCCGTACAGCGGGCGACTGCGGATGGCCGTGCGCAGGCACCGCGACCGCATCGCCTGGGTCAACATCTGGGAGGACGACGCCGGTCGCGCCTACGTCGCGAGCGTGAACGGGGGCAACGAGACCGTGCCGACGGTGGTCATCGACGGCACGGCACACACCAACCCTGACCCGTCGCTGGTCAAGGCGGCCCTCGCCTCGAACTGAGGCGCTCTCATCCGTCGCGGCGGGCGGCCTCGATGACCGTGGTCAGGCGGTCGCGCAGCTCCTCGAGCTCGGTCAGGCCGACGCCCAGGCGGGCCATCACGGCCGGGGGGATCTGCTCCGCCCGGGCGCGCAGCCGCCGCCCGGCGGGGGTGAGGCCGACCGCCACGGCACGCTCGTCGTGGGGGTCGCGCCGGCGGGTCACGAGCCCGGCGGACTCGAGCCTCTTGAGCAGCGGCGACAGGGTGGCCGGCTCCAGGCTGAGCCGGTCGGCGAGCTCGCTCACCCGCAACGGTTCGTCCTCCCAGAGGGCCAGCATGACGAGGTACTGGGGGTGGGTCAGGCCCATCGGCTCCAGCAGCGGCCGGTAGAGCCCGATGACGGTGCGCGAGGCCACGGCGAGCGCGAAGCAGACCTGCCGGTCGAGGGCGAGCAGGTCGGGGGCCGCGCCGGGGGCCGGCTCGGTGCTGCGGGTCGCGGTGGTGGCCATGGTCGGAGTGTAGTGCCGAGAGGGCATATAGTTAGGGCACTAAGTATTGGCGTGAGTTCAGGAGCGACACATGAGCAGGACCACCGAGAACGAGGGGCTCACCCTCGGCTACCGCTTCCTGTGGCGCCTGCGCTACGCCGGCCTGCACGTCTTCGGGCCGGCCCAGCTCGGTGACGAGCGCGACCCGCAGCGCCGCCTCGAGCGCGAGCGGGCCGCCAAGGTCGAGGCGGCGAGGGCCGCCCGGCTCGGCGGCCAGGAGCGCGACCGCGGCTGACGGGTTCACCTCCGGTACTGCCAGAGGCGCAGGATGCCGCGCGGTCGGCAGCCCTGGAGGCGCACGTCGATGCGGTGGTGAGCGTCACGGCATACCCGTCGGGGTGCCGTCGTTGGACTGTCTCGTGCCCACCCGCGTCGACAGGAAGGTCGTCATGACCGACACCACCGCTCAGCCCACCACCGCCCCGCGTGAGGTGCGCCTCGCCGCCCGCCCCGTCGGCTGGCCGACCCACGACGACTTCGCGGTCGTCGAGAGCGAGCTCCCCGAGCTCGCCGACGGGCAGATCCGGGTGCGCAACGTGGTGATGTCGGTCGACCCCTACATGCGTGGCCGGATGAGCGCCGCCAAGTCGTACGCCGCGCCCTTCGAGGTCGGCGAGGCGATGACGGGCGGGGCCGTCGGCGTCGTGGAGGAGTCGCGCGCCGAGGGGTTCACCGTGGGTGACCACGTGCTGCACGGCTTCGGCTGGCGCGAGGTCGCCGTGATCGACGCGAGCGGCGCTCGGGTGGTCGACGTCACCGTCGCACCGGCATCCGCCTACCTCGGCGTGCTCGGCATGACCGGCCTGACCGCCTACGCGGGCCTGACCCGCATCGCCCAGGTCAAGCCGGGCGACGTGGTCTTCGTGTCGGGTGCGGCAGGCGCCGTGGGCAGCGCGGTCGGCCAGATCGCCAAGGCGCTCGGCGCGAGCCGGGTCATCGGCAGCGCCGGGTCGGCCGAGAAGGTGCGCCACGTCGTCGAGGACCTCGGGTTCGACGCCGCGTTCAACTACAAGGACGGCCCGGTCGCGAAGCAGCTGCGTGAGGCGGCGCCGGACGGCATCGACGTCTACTTCGACAACGTCGGCGGCGAGCACCTCGAGGCCGCGATCGGCTCGCTGCGGCTCGGTGGCCGCATCGCCGTCTGCGGGATGATCTCGGTCTACAACGACACCGAGGCCGCCCCCGGCCCGCGCAACCTGTCGCGCCTGATCCAGACCCGCGGCCGCATCGAGGGCTTCCTCGTCGGCGACCACTACGACCTGGCCAAGGAGTACGCCGGGCTCGCGGCCCAGTGGCTGGGCGACGGCCGGCTGCAGTCGCGCGAGACGTTCGCCGACGGCATCGACGGCGCCGTCGACGCCTTCCTCGGCGTGCTGCGCGGCGAGAACACCGGGAAGATGGTCGTCCGCCTCTGAGCGGGATGCGGGCTACGCTCGGGCGATGAGCCGTCCCGTCACCCTCGTCCTCGGTGGAATCCTCGTCGTCATCGGCCTGATCTGGTTCTTCCAGGGGATCGGGGTGCTCGGCGGCAGCGTCATGAGCGGCGTCGCCCTGTGGGCGGTCGTCGGCCCGATCGTGGCGCTCGGTGGGGTCTTCCTCATCCTGCGCGGTCGGGGCGCCAAGCCCGAGTAGCGGGACTCGGGGCGGCGCTCACTCCCAATCGGCCGTCGCCTCCTCCACCCGGGTCAGCCCCCGGCGCGCCGTCGCCCGGCTCCAGTCGATGGTGCCGGCCACGAGCAGGGCGACGATGCCGGCCAGCCCGATGAGGACCCAGAGGACTGCCGCGTCCCACGCGGGCAGCAGGAGGTTCCAGAGCGGGACACCGACGAGCAGGACCACGCCCACCAGCACGATGCCGACACCGGCGGCCACCCGTCGGCGCACCCTGCTGACCACGCCCCACCCCGCCACGGCAAGGCCGATCGCGGTTGCCAGCACCGCGTACGCCACCGACTCGGTGACGGCCTGCACCAGGGCGGCGCCGACGAGGAACGCTATGCCGACGAGCTCGAGCACCACGATCTCCGGCGCGGCCGGCCGACCCCCGTGCGCCCGGCGGTCGCGGCGCCACAGCGCCACGACGACGAGCGTCGCGAGGCCGATCGGCACGGTCACCCACTGCGGGTTGCCGTCGAGGGCGTGGGTGCTGAAGACGAGCCAGGCGCCGCAGGCGAGGACCGGCGAGGCCATCTCCAGGAAGACCCGGCCGTACGCGGTGCCCACGGCCGCCGCCAGGACTGCCGACGCGGCGAGTACCGGTGCGAGCAGCATGGTGCCGGACGTGGCGAACAGGCCCAGTGCGAAGGCCCAGAGCGCGGTCGCGACGCCGGCCTCGACGACGGGCCGCAGCCACCGCGCTCGCCCCGGCCCGCGCGACAGGAGCAGCGCGCCCATCGCGCTCGCGACCGTGACGAGGCAGAGCACGACGACCCGGGTGCGCACCCCGATGCCGGCAGCCATCATCCCGACGAGCAGCGCGCCGAGGCCGTAGGCGACCGCGAGGTCCGGCAGCCAGCCGATCCGCAGTCGTCTCGGGGCAGCGGAGAGCGCGGTCGCCACGACGGCCAGGCCGGCGGCGACCGGCAGGCTCGGGTGCGTCACCTCCCGCCACAGCCCTTCCGGTGCGACGACGTCGAACCCGCAGATCCCTGCGACCACTGTCGCCGTGCCGCCCCAGACGAGCACCCAGGAGCGGTCGACCCGGGTGGCGATCGCCGCGGCGACCGCCGCGACGACGACCAGCGCCGCCCCCGTCGCGGCGAGCTCGACGGCTCGCTGGTCGGACAGGTCCCAGGCGTTGCTGGCCACCCGCCAGGCCCCCACCGCCGCAACTGCGCCGCTCACCTGGAGCGCCGTTCGGCGCACGCCGTGGGCGCGGGTCGCGATGCCGGTGAGGCCGGCCGACAGCCCGAGGAGGGCCAGGGCGAGCCAGCCGGGGCCGGCAGTACCCGCCCCGACGAGCACGAGGACGGTGCCGGCACACCCGGCGGGCACAGCGACGAGGGGGCGTTTCCGCAACCAGCTCGCCACGGCCACGCACTCGGCGCCGACTGCCGTGAACGTCACTGCCGCAGAGGAGGTTCCGGCGGACAGCACCAGTGCCGTCGACGCGACGGGCACCGCCGACACGAGCAGCGGGTCATCCCACCGAGCCCACCAGGGGACCACCGCCGACGGTGCCGACAGCAGCTCGGCGGCCGCGAGGAGGCCCAGTGTCACCAGGGCGGCGATCCACGGACGGGCCTCGATCTGCGGCGCCACCAACAGCAGCACGGCGGCCCAGCCCAGCACCACCGCCACCGCGGCGCGAGCTCCGACGCGCGACAGCACCGCCGTCACGAGCGCGGTGGTCGCGGCCGTGGCGAAGACCCAGCCCGAGGGGTCCGCCGGAAGCAGGGTCGCTGCGACGAGCAGGCCGAGCACCACGTCAGCCGCACCGACGGCTGCCGGAGGCAGGGCCCACGGGTGCGTGGGGAGGAGGCGCGGGACCCAGGACCGCCCACGCAGGTCGGCGGCGGCGGCGCCGACGAGCAGGACGGCACCCACGGTCGCGAGCGTGAAGGCGACGGCACGCTCATCGGGAAGGGCGTCGAACCACGGCCAGGTCTCGGTGGCGAGCAGCCCGACGAGTGGTGCCGCCACGGCCCACGAGACCCAGGTCATCAGCCGCGGTCGGCGGTGGGGGCGGACCAGGACGGTGACGACGGGCACGGCGGCCAGACCGGTCATCGTGCCCACCCGCGAGTCGGCAGCCACCGTCGCGACCAGGGCGCCGATGAAGCCGGCCCACCCGGCGACCACGACGACCCGACCGGGCAACGGCAGGCGGCTCAGTGCCGCATACGCCACGGCGGTCGCGACGACGACGTACACCGAGCGGGGGCCGTCGAGCGACACGGCGCCGGCGCGGTCGAGGCCCAGCACCAGCGTGACCGGGATACCGACTGCGGTGAGGGACAACGGTATCCACGATGCGACGGGAAGGTGGGCCAGCGCGGAGCCGACGGGGGAGCGGTGACCGGTGTCGAGCCAGCCGGTGACGGCGAAGCCGGCGGTCGCGAGGGCGACCGCGATGACGGGTGCCCACCCCTGCACCGAGGCGAGGGGGATGGCGACCAGGCCGAGGGCGTGCCCGGTGAGGCCGAGGCTGGCCGGGTCGATCGAGGCGCGGCGCCCCGGGCGGGGGCTGGTCGGTGGCGTGCTGGCGTGCGCGGCGATGACGAGCGCGAGGGCGAGCATCGCGGGCGGGGTCGCCAGGGCCAGTGCCGAGGCGTCCAGCTGGGCTGCGGCGGAGACCCACGTCAGGGTGGCGACCGCGGTCACCACGGGCGGGCGCCAGCGAACGCTCAGAGGGCCGAGGGCGGCGGCCACCGTGAGCACGCCGAAGCCGACGACGAGGAGCCAGACCTCCCGGGTGCTCCAGCCGTCGGGCTGCAGCCAGGCGGAGGTCGTAAGGGTCAGCACGGCGGCGCCGGCGGCGGTCCACCAGGTTGCCCAGTAGCGGTCATCGGGGGTGCGCCCCAGGCCGCCCCGGCGCGCCGGGACGGTGCTGAGCAGCACGACGAGGCTGCCGGTCAGGAGTGCCACCGGGGCGCTCGTCGCCGCGACCAGCGACGCCAGGGCCAGGGCCGGCAGCAACGCCGTCGCCAGGTCGAGGGCGACGGTGGCACCGCGCACGGCGTAGGGCACCATCCGGCGACCGGCGGCCCACACGCTCGCGGCCGCGAAGGCCACAGTGGCCGACCGCGCGTCGGCCATCGTCGCGATGAGGGCGGCGGCCAGCCCGAGGGCGGGCAGCAGGTGCGCGAGGGCGGGGCGCCTCGCAGCGCCGGCCAGCTCGAGGATGCCGAGGACGCCGACCGCGGCGAGCACTGCCACCGAGCCGGTCGGGACGTCGGGCGGCAGGGCAGGAGCACCCGTCGCGAGGGCCGCCCAGACCAGGAACCACCACAGCGGTTCGACGAGCGCGACCACCATCGGGGGCAGCTCTGCGGCGAGCAGCTCGAGCGCGGCGACCACCAGCGCGCCGGTCGCCAGCACGGGCCCGAGTGGCCAGCCCTCCGCGGCCCAGCTGAGCAGGCTCATCGACGCGATGACCACCAGCCCGGGCACGGCTGCGACTCGGGTGGGGCGGGACAGGAGGTTGGTGGGGCGGAGCCGCGCGAGGGCGACCGTGACGACGAGAGCCGCCAGGATGGCCGCGCACTGGGCGGCGCCGGGGGTCGCGACTGCCTTGCCGTCGGGGATGTCGCGCTCGCCGAGGCCCAGCGTGGCCATGCCCACCGCCAGCCAGGCGACGGGCGCCACGAGGTAGCGCAGTGCGCTCTGCGGATGCCGCCACGACCAGGCCGCGTACGCGACCGCCACGAGGGAGGTCAGCACGGTGAGTGCCACCGCGAGCTCGACGCCGTAGAGGTCGGGGGGGAAGGAGTAGTCGTCGAGGAACCCGGTGATCAGCATGACCGGGACGAGGAGGCCGCCGGCGACCTCCAGGGCCCGCCCGACGACGGTCGCGCCGCGACGCAGGAGCAGCGCGGCGGCCGCGAACGGCGCGAGCGCGATGACCAGCTCGGCCACGGGCCGCAGCGTGAGCTCGACGTCGCCGAACGCGAAGACGACCAGCCCGAAGGCGCCCACGAAGAAGAGCAGGACACCGACGTAGGCCAGGCCGTGCACCGCCAGGTCGGAGCCGATGGCCTCGCGGGTGCGGTCCCACCACAGTGCTCGCGCGGACCGCGGCCTCGGACCGGTCACGAGCGCGGTGGATGCCGTGCGCTCGGGCCTCGGTACGGGCGTCGCCGCCGATGGGGGCAGCGGTCTCGGCATCGATGTCGGCAGCGATCTCGACACGGGTGGCCCGGGTGGCCCGGGTGGCCCGGGTGGCACGGCTGGCACGGCTGGCACGGCTGGTCGGGCCGCCGGGACGTGCTTGCCGACCGGCTCGGTGACCACTGGCGTGGGTGTGACCGCAGCGGGCGTGGTCGTCGCCGCGCCATGGGTCGCCTGGGCGCGCAGCGTGCCCAGCAGGCGCTCGAGCTCGTGCTCCTCCTGCGGGGTGACGCACCCCTTGGCCAGGGCGTCCGGGAGAAAGACGTGCTCGATGAAGTCGAGGTGGGGCAGGTCCGCGGCATCCAGTAGACGGTGAAGGGCACCGGGGTCGCGCCGCACGATCACGCCGTCACTCACCCACTGCGACCAGGCCCGTCCGTCCCACTGCCGCAGTGGTGCGTGTCCGGTGGGGTCCGGGTACCAACCCGGGGGCGGGGCCGGCCGCGGGGTGCCGGCGGGCCCCAAGCCGGGCCGGTGGCTCGCGGACGAGGGTGAACCAGTTGTGAGCGTCATGGTCGTCTCACCACCTTGCCGATGCGGCCACCACGTGCGGTGAACGGGCAGCCACTGGTGCTCCCTGGATCGGGGGGACGAAGGATCCGATGGCCGTGGAACGGCGGAGACTGGGGGAGTGGGCGGGGCGCGATCGGCCGGCCCGGGGTCGTGGTCCCTGCGGTCCCTGTCGGGTGTGCACCACTGTGCCGAAGCTGTGCTCGGCCATACCTCAACGCTAGGACTACCCTCGGATGCCGGCGGGATGACGTGACGCCGGTCACGGCTGCGTGGGCCCCGTGGGGCTCGAACCCACAACCTACGGATTAAAAGTCCGCAGCTCTGCCAGTTGAGCTAGAGGCCCGGGGTTGAGGACCATAACCGGAAAGCCCCAGGGACAACTCCGGTTAGTCCGCACCCTCGAAGGCCGAGGGTACCGCGGTAGTGGTGCTGCGAGCAGGGACCTTCCAAGGGTCTGGCGGTCCGCGCCGCCAGCACGACACCCTCACGCGACAGGACCTCATGGTGTGGAAAGGCCCGAGGCTGCAAGCCACAGGCCGCACATTGGAACCGCTGCCCAGCTCGGGGACGCGTCATAACGCCCAGTTAGAGGCAGTGCACGGGAGGGAGCGGATTCGGGTCAGACCTGTGGCAGCACCTTCGCTGCGGCCAACTCAAGCTCAGCCGCCAGTCCGATCGCG
>DASSQL010000042.1:0-7246 GCA_035702525.1 Ornithinibacter sp.
CCGGGAAGGCCGGCTCGCCGCCATCCGGCTTGAGTGGGTGGCTACGACCCCGCGCTGACCCGGCCGACCCGCCCGATCCGCGCGGAGTCGTTCGGACTCAGGGATCGAGGAGCCATGGGCGTGCCGTTCAAGGGCAAGGTCGACGTCGACATCCGGGACTCGGTGGAGGACTGGGACCCGTTCGCCCCACCGAAGGCGCCAGACGGTTCCCCCAACGTGGTCTACGTCGTGCTCGACGACGTCGGGTTCTCGGCGATGAGCTGCTACGGCGGCCCGATCGACACCCCGAACATCGACGCGATCGCCGGCGACGGCGTGCGCTACACCCAGTGGCACACCACGGCGCTGTGCTCGCCGACCCGCTCGTGCCTGCTCACCGGGCGCAACCACACCCGCAACTCGATGGCCTGCATCACCGAGGCGGCCAGTGGGTTCAGGAACGCCAGCGGCACCATCCCGCCGGAGAACGGGATGCTGCCCGAGATCCTCGGCGAGCGCGGGTGGAACACCTACATGGTCGGCAAGTGGCACCTGTGCCCGACGCTGGAGATGAACCTCGCCTCGACCCGGCGCAACTGGCCGACCGGTCGCGGGTTCGAGCGCTGGTACGGCTTCCTCGGCGCCGAGACCAGCCAGTGGTACCCCGAGCTCACCTACGACAACCACCCCGTCGACCAGCCGAAGACGCCTGAGGAGGGGTACCACTTCGGTGAGGACATCACCGACAAGGCCATCGAGTTCATCATGGACGCGAAGGCCGTCGCCCCCGACAAGCCCTTCTTCCTCTACTACGCACCCGGCGCCGCCCACGCCCCACACCACGCCCCCAAGGAGTGGATCGAGAAGTACGCGGGCCGCTTCGACGAGGGCTACGAGGCAATGCGCGAGACCACCCTCGCCAAGCAGGTCGAGATGGGTATCGTCCCGGCCGGCACCGAGCTGCCCCCGATGAACCCCATCGGTACACCGGAGACCCGCACCGGCCCCGCCGGCCAGCCCTTCCCGCCCCTGGACGAGACGCGCCCCTGGGCGTCGTTGTCGGATGACGAGAAGCGCCTCTTCGCCCGGGTGGCCGAGGTCTACGCCGGGTTCCTCTCGCACGCCGACGCCCAGATCGGGCGGCTGCTCGAGTACCTCGAGGAGACCGGCCAGCGCGAGAACACCATGATCATCGTCGTCTCCGACAACGGCGCCAGCGGAGAGGGCGGCCCGGACGGGTCGGTCAACGAGATGCTGTTCATGAACGGCATCCCCGACAACATCGACGCCAACCTCGCGATGCTCGACGAGCTGGGCGGGCCGAAGACGTACAACCACTACCCCAACGGGTGGGCGATGGCCTTCAACACGCCCTTCAAGATGTGGAAGCGCTACGAGTTCAACGGCGGCACGTCCGACCCGTGCATCATCTCGTGGCCGGCCGGCATGAAGGCCAAGGGCGAGATCCGCGAGCAGTACCACCACGCGATCGACCTGGTGCCCACCGTGCTCGACGCCCTCGGCATCGACCCACCCGAGACCATCAAGGGCCACACCCAGAGCCACTTCGACGGCGTGAGCATGCGGTACAGCTTCGACGACCCCGAGGCCCCGGGGCAGCGGCAGACCCAGTTCTACTCGATGCTCGGGTCGCGCGGCATCTGGCACGACGGGTGGAAGGCCATCACCAACCACCCGACGATCAGCGGCTGGTCGCACTTCAACGACGACGAGTGGGAGCTCTACCACGTCGACGTCGACCGCTCCGAGTCGCACAACCGGGCCGCCGACGAGCCGGAGCGGCTTCGCGAGATGGTCAACCTCTGGTACGCCGAGGCCGGAGCCAATGAGGGGTTCCCGCTCGACGACCGCTCCGCGCTGGAGATCTTCGTGTCCCCGCGCCCGCAGCTGTCGGCACCTCGTGACCGCTACGTGTACTTCCCGAACCACGCCGAGGTGCCCGAGGCGCAGGCGGTGATGGTGCGTGGTCGCTCGTTCGTCATCGGCGCGCTCGTCGACCTCCCCGAGCCCGGTGCACAAGGCGTGCTGTTCTCGCAGGGTTCGCGGTTCGGCGGGCACAGCCTCTACGTCAAGGACAACCGGCTGCACTACGTCAACAGCTTCGTCGGCATGTTCGAGCAGATGGTCGTGGCCACGCAGGACCTGCCCACGGGCGAGGACCTCATCCTGTCGGCGTCGTTCGAGAAGGACGGCATGGACCCGCCGCCCGTGGCGACCGGCATCCTGTCGCTCTACCACGGGGACACCAAGGTCGGCGAGGGCCGGATCAAGCTGCAGCCCGGCGGCTACATGGTCGCCGGCGAGGGCCTGGCCGTCGGTCGCGACGTCGGCGACCAGGTGACCCTGGACTACCCGGGCGAGCGGCCGTACCGGTTCACCGGCGGCACCATCAAGCGGGTCGCCGTCGACGTCAGCGGCGAGCCGTACATCGACCTCGAGCGCGAGGCGCAAGGAATGTTGATGCGGGAGTGACCAGCTCCCCCGACCCCTGCAGTCGGGAGGAGAGGACACGCCGTGCGGCCCGAGGGGTGCACGGCGTGTTCTCCGCTCACGACGGTCACCAGTCCAGGGCGCGGGCCAGCGGCATCCCGGGCCGGTAGGCGAGGTGCTCGTACGACGGCGCCTCGAGCACGGCCAGGTCGGCGCGCGCCCCGACGGCGACTCGGCCGATGTCGGTGCGGCGCAACGCGCGCGCGCCACCCACCGTCGCCGCGACGAGGGCCTCGGCCGCCGTCAGCCGCATCTCGCGCACCGCGAGCGCCACCACGAACGGCATGGATGCCGTGTTGCAGGTGCCGGGGTTGCAGTCGGTCGCCACGGCGAGGTCGACCCCGGCGTCGAGGAGGTGTCGGGCGTCGGGGTACGGGGACCGGGTCGAGAACTCGACACCGGGCAGCAGCGTCGCGACCGTGGTGCCCGCCGCACCGACGAGCGCGTCGACGTCGGCCTCGGTGAGGAAGGTGCAGTGGTCGACGCTGGCGGCGCCGAGCTCGACGGCGAGCCGCACCCCCGGCCCCGCCGAGAGCTGGTTGCCGTGCACGCGCAGCCCGAGCCCGGCCTCCGCACCGGCGGTCAGCACGCGACGAGCCTCGTCCTCGGTGAACGCGTGGGGTGAGGCCGGCTCGCAGAAGGCGTCGACCCAGCGGGCGTGCGGCGCGCAGGCCGCGAGCATCGGCCCGCACACGAGGTCGAGGTAGGCGGCGCGGTCGTCGCGCGCCTCGGGCGGCACGACGTGGGCGCCGAGGAAGGTCGTCTCGTCGGTGACCTCGGCGGCCAGGCGCAGCGAGCGCACCTCGTCGTCGACGGTCAACCCGTAGCCGCTCTTCACCTCGACGGTCGTGGTGCCGAGGGCGCGCATCTCGGCGACCCGGGCCCGCAGGAGGGTGCGCAGGTCGTCGTCGCTCGCCGCGCGGGTGGCCGCGACCGAGACCCCGATGCCGCCACCGTCGTAGGGGACGCCCGACATCCGGGCGGTGAACTCCGCCGCACGGTCGCCCGCGTAGACCAGGTGGCTGTGGCTGTCGACGAAGCCGGGGATGACGGCACGGCCACCGACGTCGACGACCCGGTCGGCCGCGGGCGCGTCGGACGCTCGCCCGATCCACGCGACCAGCCCGTCGACCACGACGACCGCGGCCTCGCGGACGATGCCGATCCGGTCGGCGGCCGAGGTCGTGAGGTCGTCGGTGGGCGTCGACCCGACGGGCCCGGCGCAGGTCACCAGCTCGCCGATGCCGGTGACGAGGAGCGCGCCGGACGGGATGGTCCCGGATGCGGTTGTGCCGGTTCCGCTCTCGCCCGTCACCTGCGCACCGCCGAGATCGCCTCGGTGAGCAGGCGCCCGACGTCGCCGGACCGGTGCGCTCCGTCGCGCACCACCTGCTCGCCCGCGACGACCACGTCGGTGACGTCGGCGGCGGTCGCGGCGTAGAGCACGCCGCCCGCGCCGGCACCCGCCGTGCGTGGGCTGTCAAGGCGCACGGCCACCAGGTCGGCCAGGCGCCCGGCGGCGATGACCCCGCCGTCGTCCCAGCCCAGTGAGCGGTAGCCGTCGCGCGAGGCCATGCCGAGCAGGTCGGCGCCCGCGAAGCGACCCCGCTCGAGGCTCTCGAGCCGCTCGTGCATCTCGACGCCGCGCACCTCCTCGAAGGGGTCGATGACGGCGTGCTGGTCGGAGCCGAGGGACAGCCGCACCCCGGCGTCGAAGAGGCGACGCGCCGGGCCGATGCCGTCGGCGAGGTCGCGCTCGGTGGTGGGGCAGAAGCAGGCGGTCGACCGCGCCTCCCCGAGCAGCTCGATGTCCTTGTCGGACAGGTGAGTTGCGTGCACCGCGGTCGTCCGCGGGGTCAACAGGCCCTCCCCCGCGAGCAGCTCGGTCGGCGAGCAGCCGTAGAAGCCCTCGCAGGCGAGGTTCTCGCCGGGCTGCTCCGAGAGGTGCACGTGCAGCGGCCGGTCGTCGCGGCTCGCGAGCTCACCCACCACGGCGAGGTCGTCGCACGGCACCGCGCGCACCGAGTGCACGGCCGCGCCGATCCGCACGGTCTCGTCGTCCGACAGGCGGGTGACCCGCTCGGCCCAGGCCTCGACCGTGCCGTCGGAGAACCGCTCCTGCACGTCGTCGAGCGGCACGTGGCCGCTGGCGAAGAGCCCACCGGCGAGGTAGCAGGTGTCGAGCAGCGTGATCCGGATACCGACCTCGCGTGCCGCGCTGATCAGCGCCTTCCCCATGATGTTCGGGTCGTCGTAGCGACGCCCGCCGGCCGCATGGTGCACGTAGTGGAACTCGCCCACCGCGGTGTACCCGGCGAGCAGCATCTCGGCGAAGACGGCCCTGGCGAGGGAGTGGTAGGTCTCCGGGTCGAGCCGGTGCGTCACCGCGTACATCGCGTCGCGCCAGCTCCAGAAGTTGCCGCCGTCGTCGTGCGTGCGCCCGCGCAGGGCCCGGTGGAACGCGTGGCTGTGGCCGTTGGCCAGCCCGGGCAGCACGACTCCACCGAGCCGGGTGTCGCCGGCCTCGGCGGGCGCGTCGGGGCGCACGTCGAGGATCCGGCCGCGGTCCGTGACGACGCGAACCGAGCGCCGCACACCACCGGGGAGCACGGCGTGCTCGCACCAGAACGTGGTCATGCACCATCCCCGGCGAGGTCGGTGACGACGTCGGCCAGGGCCGCGATGCCGTCGAGGCAGTCGTCGGCCGAGGCCCACTCGTCAGGTGAGTGCGACACCCCGGTCGGGTTGCGCACGAAGAGCATGGCACTGCGGATGCCGTCGTTGGCGAGGATTCCGGCATCGTGGCCGGCCCCGGTGCCGATGACGGGCAGGCCGCCGAGCCGGGTGGCCATCCGCCGCACGAGCGCGGGGTCGAACTCGGTGGTCGGCGTCCACGACTCCTGGGTGACCAGCGCGTCGAAGTCGGAGACCACCTCGCGCACCTCGTCGACGACGCGCAGCACGGCATCCGCGTCGGCGCCGCGGGTGTCGAGCCAGCCGGTGGCGCGGCTCGCGATGGCGTTCACCCCGCCGGGCACGACGTGCACCTTGCCGACGGTGGCGACGCAGCCCTGCGCCTCGGCGGCGCGCCGGGCCGCGATGATCATGGCGGCCAGGCCGAGCATGGCGTCCTCGCGCTCGGCCAGCGCGGTGGTACCGGCGTGGTTGGCCTCGCCGGGCACGTCGACCCGCCAGCGCCCGTGCGGCCAGATGTCGCTGCCGACCCCCACGGAGTGCCCGAGGTCGACCAGGCGGCGACCCTGCTCGACGTGCAGCTCGACGAACGCGCCGATCCGGGCGAGCGTCTCGTCGTCGCGGCCGAGGGTGCCCGGGTCGCGCCCGGCGCGGCGCATCGCCTCGCCCATCGTCACGCCGTCGTTGTCGACGAGGCCGCGGGCCCGGTCGGCCCCGAGGGCGCCGGTGATGACGCGCGACCCGGCGCAGGCGACGCCGAACCTGGCGCCCTCCTCGTCGGCGAAGTTGACGACCCCCACCGGGCGGGCCGGGGCGAAGCCGTCGTGACGCAGCTGGTCGACCGCCGCGAGCGCGCCGACGACCCCGAGCGGGCCGTCGAAGGCACCCCCGTCGGGCACCGAGTCGAGGTGCGAGCCGATGACGACCCCGGGGTCACCGGCGGCCACCGCGGCATCCGGGTCGCCCCACCACGCCCACTGGTTGCCCATCCGGTCGGTGGTGAGGTCGAGGCCGCGTGCGGCGCACTCGCCGGCGAACCACTCACGCAGGTCGTGGTCCTCGCGGGTCCAGGCGAACCGGTGGTATCCGCCGCTGTCGCCGTCGACGCCCAGGGCCTCGAGGTCGTGCCACATCCGACGGAACCCCGAGGCGGCCCCGCCGTGGAGCGGCGTCGTGGACATGGGTCCATTTGACCGTGTCCGCGGGGTCGGTGGGCTCCCCCGTACCGGATGATTGTCTCGGCGACCAGACGTTGGACACCCGCCCTAGGCTGGGGCGATGACCGCGAGTGGTGAGGACCGCGCCACGGGCGCGCTGACGGCATCCGGCATCGAGTTCACCGTGACCCGGCACGGTCGGGTGGGGTCGCTCGCCGAGGCGGCGGCTGCCCGCGGTGTCGAGCCGCGCGACATCGTCAAGACCCTCGTGGTGCGGCGCTCCGAGGACGACTTCCTGTTCGTGCTCGTGCCCGGCGACCGCGAGATCTCGTGGCCCAAGCTGCGCGCGCACCTGGGGCTGAACCGGGTGTCGATGCCGGATGCCGCGACCGCGCTCGAGGTGACCGGGTACGAGCGCGGCACGATCACGCCGTTCGGCTCCACGACCGCGTGGCCGGTCGTCGCCGACGCGACGATGACCGGGCGAACGGTGTCGCTCGGCGCCGGCGCGCACGGGGTGGCCGCGACCGTGGCGGCCGACGACGTGGTGCGTGCCCTCGGGGCCGACGTCGCGGACGTCACCGACCCCGCCTGAGGCCCGACTCGGGTCAGCCCTCCCGCATCGGGATGCGGACGCCCTGCTCCTGCGCCGTGCGCTCGGCGATGTCGTAGCCGGCGTCGACGTGCCGGATGACGCCCATCGCGGGGTCGTTGGTCAGCACCCGCTCGAGCTTCTGGGCCGCGAGGTCGGTGCCGTCGGCGAGCGAGACCTGGCCGGCGTGCAGCGAGCGGCCGATGCCGACCCCGCCGCCGTGGTGGATCGACACCCACGAGGCGCCGGACGAGGTGTTGACCAGCGCGTTGAGCAGCGGCCAGTCGGCGATGGCGTCGGAGCCGTCGAGCAT
>DASSQL010000043.1:0-6746 GCA_035702525.1 Ornithinibacter sp.
TGGGCCAGCGCCAACAAGTACGCCCTGCTCGGTGGCCTGCGCGCCGCCGCCCAGCTGGTGTCGTACGAGCTGCCGATCGTGCTCGCCGTCGCGTCGATGGCGCTGGCCGGCGGCTCGCTGTCGCTGCTCACGCTCACCGACCGCTGGTCGCCGTGGTGGATGCTGTGGCAGCTGCCCGGTGCGGTCGTGTTCCTCGTCGCCGCCGTCGCCGAGCTGCAGCGCCCACCCTTCGACATGCCGGTGGCCGACGCCGAGCTCGTCATGGGCGCCTGGACGGAGTACACCGGGCTGCGGTTCGCCTTCTTCCTGCTCGCCGAGTACGCCGGCATCGTCGTGATGTCGCTGCTGTTCGCCACGCTCTGGCTGGGCGGCTGGCACGGCCCGTTCGCAGACACCCTGGGCTGGCTGTGGACCCTGCTCAAGGGCTTCGCCGTGGCGGTGCTCGTCATCTGGGTGCGCGTCGCGTGGCCCCGGCTGCGCGAGGACCAGCTGCAGCGGCTGGCCTGGCTGTGGCTCGTGCCGCTCGCCCTCCTCCAGCTGATGCTGACCGGCGCAGGGGTGGTGCTCGGATGGTGAGCGGAAAGGGGAGCGGCCTCCCCGGCATCCTCAAGGGCCTGGTGACCACGGCTCGAACCGCGCTGCGGCCGACCCACACCGCCGAGTACCCCGACGTCGCACCCGACCTGCCGCCGCGCAGCCGCGGGGTCATCGCGCTGCTCGAGGAGAACTGCACCTCGTGCATGCTCTGCGCCCGCGAGTGCCCCGACTGGTGCATCTACATCGACTCGCACAAGGAGACGATCCCGGCGACCACCGAGGGCGGCCGCGAGCGGCAGCGCAACGTGCTCGACCGCTTCGCCATCGACTTCAGCCTGTGCATGTACTGCGGCATCTGCATCGAGGTCTGCCCGTTCGACGCGCTGCACTGGAGCCCCCAGTTCGAGTACGCGGAGGTCGACATCCTCGACCTGCTGCACGAGAAGGACCGGCTGGGTGGCTGGATGGCGACGGTGCCGCCGCCGCCGGCGCTCGACGAGAAGTCGGCCGAGCCGGCCGAGATCGCCGCGTCGAACAAGCCGGCCCGCGGCACCGGGCTCGTCGGCGCGGGCGGCGCCGGTGCCGGTGGCGGCGGTGCGGCGGGTGGCACGGGAGCCCGGATGCCGCGCACGGTCCGACCGCGCCCGGCCGGCGCACCTCCGGCCCCGACCCCGCGCGCCGCGGGCGCCGAGCCCACGTCTGCCCCCGAGCCCACGGCCGGCGACGACACCGGAACGGTTCCGCCACCGGCGAAGGAGCCCCTCACCGGCACCCCCGAGTCGGGGCCCGACGACACCAGCCCCACCCCGCCCCCCGCCGACGAGGCGCCATGACCGCACTCGACACGGCGTTCGCGGCCACCGCGCTCGTGGCCGTCGCCGGGGGGCTGCTCGCCGTGACCACCCGGCACGTCGTGCACGCGGCACTCTGGCTGGTGGTCGCCCTGCTCGGGGTGGCCGGGTCGCTACTCGTGCTCGGTGCCGAGCTGGTGGCGCTGGTGCTCGTGCTCGTCTACGTCGGCGCCGTCGTCGTGCTGGTGCTCTTCGCCCTGATGCTCACCCGGGCCCCGATCGGCCCCGACCTCGAGCACGCCGCCGGGCCGTGGCGCACCGCGGGGGCGGCCCTGCTGGGTGGAGCCGTGGCGCTCCTCCTCGGGTCGGTGCTGCTGCCGCTGGCCGGTGAGCCGGTGCAGCGCAGCGACGTCAGCTCGACCCAGGTCGCCGGTCAGCTGTTCGGTACCTGGGTGTGGCCCTTCGAGCTGCTCTCGCTGCTGCTGCTCGGGGCGCTCGTCGCGGCCCTGGCGGTCTCGCGGATCCCGCGTGAGCCGGCCGCACCGGCCGAGCCGGAGCCGGCCGTGGGGGAGGCCGCCCCGTGATCCACCTCGCCGGCCCCTACCTGCTCGCCGCCGCCCTCGTGGGTCTGGGCGTGTTCGGCATCGCGGTGCGGCGCAACGCCGTGCTGCTGCTCGTCGGTGTCGAGCTGGTGCTGAGCGGCGCGCTGGTTCTACTCGTCACGACCCAGGCTGCCGGCGCCGACCGCTGGGCCGCGGGGAGCGTGCTGCCGCTGTTCGTCATCACCATCGCCGCCGCCGAGACGGTGGTCGCGCTGGCGATCATCCTCACCGCCTTCCGGCAGCGGTCGCGCGTCGACCTCGACGAGCCGAGCGGGGAGGCGCCGTGAACGCCTGGCCGCTCGTGCTCGTGCCGGCCGTGGCCGCCGTCGTCGGGTTCTTCGTCGGCCGCGACGACCGGTTCGCCCGCGCGGTGGCGGTCGGCGGTGGCGGCCTGACGCTGCTGCTCGCCGTGGTCGCGTGGGCCGTTCAGGGTGAGTTCCCGGTCATCTCGGCCGGGCCGGGGCTGCACGCCGGCGAGGTGCAGGTGCCGCTCGAGCTGGTGACCGACCACTCGCGCGTCGCCGTGGTGTTCGCCGTCGCGCTCGTCGCGCTCGCCGTGCAGGTGTACTCGACCTGGTACCTCGAGACCGACGACCGCTACCCCCGCTTCGCCGCGACGGTCTCGCTGTTCACCGCTGCGATGGTGCTCGTCGTCGTCTCGGCCGACCTGGTGCTCACGGTCGTCGGCTGGGAGGTCATGGGCTGGTGCTCGTACCTGCTCATCGGCCACTGGTCGCGCCGGCCCAGCGCCCGGCGGGCGGCGCACAAGGCGTTCCTCGTCACCCGCGTCGCCGACATCGGGTTCGTGCTCGGCATCATCGGCCTGGCCGCCGGGGCCAACAGCACGAACCTGCAGCTGGTGGTCGCCACCTGGGCCCGCCCCACCGCCTGCATCGACAGCTTCACCGCGACGGGTACCTCGGTCGGCGAGGCCCTCACGGCCTGCAGCGCCCCGGACGGCACGCTGCGCGCGGTCTTCCTGACGCTCGTCGTCATCGGCGTGCTCGGCAAGTCGGCGCAGATCCCGTTCCAGGACTGGCTCGCCGACGCCATGGAGGGCCCGACCCCCGCCAGCGCGCTCATCCACGCCGCGACCATGGTCGCCGCCGGCACCGTGGTGCTGGCCGGCTTCTTCCCGATCCTCGCGGTGAGCCAGACCCCACGCTGGGTGCTCGGCATAGCCGTGTCGCTGACCATGCTGCTGGCCGCGGTGCTCGCGTTCGCCCAGAGCGACCTCAAGCGGCTGCTCGCGTGGTCGACCGTCAGCCAGGTCGGTGTGATGCTGTCGGCGCTGGCCGCCGCTCCACCGGAGGCCGGGCCGGACGCCGGCCTGTTCCACCTGTGGTCGCACGCCATCTTCAAGGCGCTGCTCTTCCTCGCGATCGGCTGGGCCGCGATGGCCGCCGGTGGCACCGCGGCCAAGGCCCTGCGCGGAACCGCCCTGGCCACCCCGCTGCTGCGGGTGTCGTTCCTGTTCGGCTTGCTCTCGCTGGCCGGTGTGCCGCTGGTCGTGGGTGGCCTGTCGAAGGAGCACGTCGTCGCGGTGTCGTGGGAGGGTGCGGTCGAGTCCGGGCCGGGCGTCGTCGTGCTCGTCGCGCTGATCGTCACCGCCGCCGTCACCGCGGCCTACTGCACCCGGGCCTACCTCCTGCTCACCGCCCACGTGCGCCCCGCCCCCGAGAGCGCGCCGATCACCCCCGCCGTGCAGGGCGTGCTCGCCGTGCTCGTGGGGCTCAGCGTGGTCGGCGGCCTGGTGCTGCTCACCGACGCCTTCCGGGTCGGCCAGACCGACCTGGTCTGGGTGTTCGTCACGGTGCTCGCGATCGTGGTCGGCGTCGCGGTCGCCCTGCGCGGCGGCTTCGACCGTGACCCCGCCGAGGTGCTGGTACCGCGCCTCGTGCCGCACGCCGACCGCGGGCTGGGCGTCGACGCGCTCTACCTGCGCCTCGTGGCGACCCCCGTGCTCAGGCTCGCCCGGCTGGTCGCGTTCCTCGACACCGAGGTGATCGACGCCTACGTGCGCGGCACCGCAGTGGTCACCCGAGCCGCCGGCTGGGCCGGCACCCGGGCCTTCCGCGGCGAGCGACCCAGCTCGGCCGTCGGCCTCGTGCTCGGGGCCGTCGTCGTGCTCGGCGTCGCGGGGGTGCTCGCGTGGTCGTGAGCCTGCTCCTCCTCGTCCCCGCCGTCGTCGGCCTCTGGCTCGTCACCGGCGGTCGCGCGCTCGACGTCGCGGGCGCCCGCGTCGTGGCGGCCGCGGCCGCCGCCCTCACCGCGGTGCTCGCGGTCGCCGTCACGGTCGCGCGCCCCGACGTCGACCTGGCCTGGCTGCCCGAGCTCGGGGTGCGCTGGTCGTTCGGCGTCGACGGCATCGCCGTGCCCCTCGTGCTCCTCACCGCGCTGATCGGGGTGCTGGTCACCGCGCACGCCTGGGTCGACGTGCCCGAGGGCGGGACGCCGGCGACCTTCCTCGGCTGCCTGCTCATCGTCGAGGCCGGTGCGCTCGCCACCTTCACCGCCCGCGACGCCGTGCTCTTCTTCGTCGCGTTCGAGCTGGTGCTGGTGCCCATGTGGGTGCTGATCAGCCGGTTCGGCGACCGCCACGACGAGCGCGCCCGCACCGACGCCGGGCACCGCTTCATCCTGTACACCGCGGTCGGGTCGACGCTGATGCTGGTCGGCATCCTCGCCCTGGTCACCTCCGCGGGCACCTCCGACCTGCGGGCCCTCGCTGCCGGCGCCGGAGCCGCCCTACCGGCTGACCGGCAGCTGCTCGTGGCGGTGCTGCTCGTGCTCGGGTTGTCGGTGAAGGTGCCGGTCTTCCCGGTGCACACCTGGCTGCCGCCGGCCCACACCACCGCGCCGACCGCGGGTTCGGTGCTGCTGGCCGCGGTGCTGCTCAAGATGGGCACCTACGGCCTGGTGCGGCTGCCGGTCGCGACGGTGCCCGACGGCTTCGGCCGGCTCGCTCCGCTGCTCGCGGTCGCCGGGGTCGTCGGCATCGTCTGGGGTGCGCTGGTCTGCCTCGTCGAGCGCGACCTGAAGCGGCTGATCGCGTACTCGTCGGTGGCGCACATGGGGTTCGTCGCCCTCGCGCTGGCCGCGGGGTCCGAGACGGGCCTGCAGGCGGCGCTCTTCGCCAACATCGCGCACGGGGTCATCTCGGCCCTGCTGTTCTTCCTCGTCGGCGGCCTGAAGCAGCGGTGGGGGAGCGTCGACCTCGCCGTGGCACGGCCGGCCCTGCGCGAGACGTCGCCGCGGCTCGGCTTCCTGTTCATCCTCGGCCTGGCTGCCAGCCTGGGGCTGCCGGGCCTGGCCGGCTTCTGGGGCGAGTTCTTCTCGGTGTACGCCGCGTGGCTGCCCGCGGCCGACCGTCCCCGGGCGCTGTTCGTCGGGTGCGCGGTGGTCGCCGCCGTCGGGGCGGCGCTCGCCGCCGGCTACGCCCTGCGGGTCGCCCGCACGGTCTGGGTGGGCGACCGGCCCGACCCGGAGGCCGCGGCCGCCACCCCCGACACCCGCGGGGTCGAGCTCGTCGTGCTGGCGGTGCTCGGCACGCTCGTCGTCGTGCTCGGTGTGCTGCCCGGCCCCCTGCTCGCGGTCACCGCTGACGCCGCCGCCTTCATCACGGGAGGCGCCCGGTGATCGCCGCCGACCTCGTGACAGTGGATGCGGTCAGCCTCGCACCCGCGCTGCTGCCGGCGCTGGGTGCGGTGCTCGTGCTCGTCGGGGATGCCGTGCGACCCGGTCGCCGCTCCTGGCAGCCACTGCTCGGGGTCGTGGTGCTCGCGATCGCCGCCGGCACGGCGCTGGCCGTCGGCCTGCGGGCCGCCGACGACCCCGTGCTCACCCTCTGCCTGCCCGGCCCGCAGGGCGCCTGCATGTGGAACGCCGGGCCGACCACCGGCACGCTGCAGGCCGGCATCCTGCTGTCCACCGCCGCGGCCCTCGCGCTGCTCCACGACGGGGCTCGCGGGCCGCGCGACACGACCGTGACGACCACGCTGCTGCTCGCCGCGGCCACCGGTGGGGTCGGGGTCGCGGCCTCGCGAGACCTCGGCACCTGGCTGGTCACCCTCGAGCTCGCGACCGTTCCGGTCGTCGCGCTCGTCGCACTGCGGGGCACGCGCACGGCATCCCACGGCGCCCTCACCCTGCTCGTCACATCGGTGACGTCGTTCGCGCTGCTCGTGCTCGGCGCGGCCCTGTGGCTGACCGCGACCGGTGACGCGTCGTTCGCCGCCGACACCGTGGCCTCCGCATGGGCCGACCCCGAGCGCCGGGTGGTGCTCCTGATCGCCGTGACCGTGCTGCTGTCCGGGCTCGGCTTCAAGCTCTCGCTGGTGCCGTTCCACGCGTGGACCCCGCAGGCCTACTCCACCGCCGACCTCGGCACCGCCGCCGCGCTCGCCGCCGCGTCGAAGATCTCGGCCCTGGCCGCCCTGCTCGTCATCGGCCAGGCCCTGGTGGGCGCCGCCGTCGACACCGGGTCGGTGAGCATCGTGCTCGGCACCCTGGCCGCCGCCTCGATGCTGCTCGGCAACGTGATGGCGCTGCGCCAGACCGAGTCGACACGGCTGCTCGCGTGGTCGACCGTGTCGCAGGCCGGCTGGGTGGTGCTGCCCGTGGCCGCGCTGAGCGTCGAGGGCCTGCGCGCGGCCGCCGCCTACGTGCTCGTCTACGCCGTGGCCACCCTCGTCGCCTTCGCGGCGGTCGCCGTCGTGGGGGCCGGGGCACTGGACCGCACCCGCGGCCTGCTGCGGCGCGACCGGCTCACCGGGGGTGCCCTGGCGTTCGCGCTGCTCGTGCTCGCCGGGCTGCC
>DASSQL010000044.1:0-3660 GCA_035702525.1 Ornithinibacter sp.
CGGCGAGGACGACCTCGCAGCCGGCCCCGCCGCGACGATCTGGGGCGGCCTCAACCCGGAGATGCAGGCGCAGGTGGTCATGCACTGGTACGTGCGGCAGGTGCTCACCACTCCGGCGATGGACGCCACGGCCTGGCAGCCGTACGTCGACCTCGTCCGGGCCGCGTGACCGAGCACGTGGTCACCGAGGAGCGGGGCATGGAGCGGCGCGCGGTCACCGTGGTCGCCGACCCGGCCTCCGTCGACGCCCTGGCCCCGCTTCTCGACCACTGGCGGCACGGGACCGGCCTGCGGCTGCTCCGCTGGAGCACCGTCGGCGGCGGCGACCCGCACGCGCTCGCCGACCTCGCCGCCGGGTCGTCGGCCGTGCTGGTCGTCGGCCCGCGGCAGCGCTCCCCGCGCACCGTCCTCCCGGCTCCGGTGGTCACCGCACCGGACGGTCGGGTCGTGCCGGCGGCGTGGCTGCCGGCGACGTCGGCCGCGGACCTGGCGCGCTTCGCCCGCACGGCCGTGACCGTTCACGAGCGGGCGGCCACGGCGCCCGCGGAGGCCGGCCACCCGGCATCCGAGCCGTCGCGGACCCTCGTCGTGCTCGGTGAGCGCCACCCGCGCTTCGACCGGCTCGCCGGGCGCATCGTGCGGATCGGTGGTGAGGGGGGCGACGGTGTGCAGGTGCGTCGTGCCACGGCCTACGAGCTGAGCCGCGACGACCTGGTCGACCTCCTCGCGACCGGCCCTGCCCTCGGGGTCTACGTCGGGCACGGCCGCCCGGTCGGCTGGGTCGGGTACGCCGGCACCCGCGCCCACCACTTCGCGGATGCCGCCGCGCGGCCCGGCCACGCGCCCGTCGCGGCCGTCGTGTCGCTCACCTGCCAGACGGCCAGTCGACGTCGCACGGGCCTGTCCTTCGCCGAGTCGCTGCCGTTGGCGGGGGTCACGGCGGCGACGCTCGGCGCGGTGACCTCGACCGTGCACACCGGCAACGCACGGTGGGCGCTGCGCATCGCCCGCGACCTCGGCACGGCCCGCACCATCGGCGACCTCGTCGCCCTGGTCGCACCGCACGACCCGCACGCCACCAGCTACCGGCTGCTCGGAGACCCCACCGCACCCCTCCTCGACGCACCCGCGACCGAGGCGGCGCACCACCCCCACCCCCATCCCCTCGAGGAGGCATCATGAACCGCTCAGAGATCCTGTCCGACATCCGTGAAGAGCTCGCCGTGGCCGCGCCCGACGTGCCGGCGGACGCCGACCCCACCGCACACTTCGGCCTCGACCTGGAGGTCGACTCGCTCGCCGTGCTCGAGTTCGTCGCGCGCCTGGAGTACCGGTACGGCATCGCCGTGCCCGACGACGCGTGGCCGACTCTGACCTCCATGGATGCCGTCGCCGACTTCCTCGAGACCGCGCTCGTGGGCGCACCGTGACCCCTCGCACGCCTGTCGTCGTCACCGGCACCGGTGCCGTCAACGCACTCGGGGGCGACGTCGAGGCGACGTGGCTCGACCTCGTTGCCGGGCGCACCGCCGTGCGGCACTGGCCCGACCTGGCTGCCGAGGGCCACGCGCTCGACGTGGCCTGCCGGGTCGACGACGCCGTGTGGGGCGACGACGTGCCGCACGTGCGGGTGCGGGGTCGGGCCCTCGCGCACCGCGCCGCCCGCGAGGCACTCTCGGACGCCGGCCTGCTCGGCCCCGACGGCCGCCTCCTCGACGGCCTGGACCCCAGCCGGGTCGCGGTCTTCGTCGGCACGACGATGGGCGAGTCCGGGGTGTACGAGCAGTCGACCGACACCGGTGAGTTCGACCTCGCGGAGGGCGGGTCGCAGGTCTTCGCCACCTCGGTGGCAGCGGCGTTCGGGATCACCGGGCCCTGCCGAACCCTCGGAACGGCCTGTGCGGCAGGCAACTACGCCATCGGTGCGGCAGCACGAGCGGTCGCCTCCGGGCGGGTCGACGTGGCCGTCGCCGGTGGTGTGGAACCGTTCTCCCGCATCGCGATGGTGGGCTTCGCCCGGATGCGCGCGATGGCTCCCGACGGCTGCGCCCCCTTCGGGCTCGGCCGCCGGGGCATGACCCTGGGTGAGGGAGCGGGCTTCGTCGTCCTGCAGCGAGGTGCGGATGCCGGCTCGCCGCGCGCCGTCGTGGGCGGCCTCGGGCTGAGCGCGGACGCCCACCACCCCACCGCCCCGCGCGAGGACGGCAGCGGCATGGCGGCCGCGATGCGTGCCGCCCTCACGGCATCCGGTCTCGAGCCGTCCGACGTCGGCTGGGTCAGCGCCCACGGCACGGGCACCCCCCGGTCGGATGCCGCGGAGTCACGCGCACTGCACACCGTCTTCGGCGATCGCCCGCCACCGGTGTCCAGCATCAAGGGGGCCCTCGGCCACGCCCTGGGGGCGGCGACCGCCCTCGAGGCCGTGGTGTCGGTGCGCTCCTTGGAGACCGGCCGACTCGTACCCAATGCCGGTGTCGCAGAGGTGGACCCGGCCCTCGACGTCGACGTCGTGATGACGGCTCGCGAGGCGCCAGGCCTCGACTGGGTGCTCAGCTGCGGGTACGCCTTCGGCGGGCTGAACTCCGCCCTGGTCCTCGGGAGGGCCGCATGACCACCACGACCGTCGCCACGGCGACCACCTACCGCTGGCTGAGCGAGCCCCTCGACGGGGCAGGGGAGGCGGTCGCGGGCTGGGTCGCCGCCCGGCTCACCGAGGCCGAGCCCGCGCTTCCCGGTGGCGACCGGGTGGCCCTGCACGTGGCCACGCCTGACAGCGGGTCGCGCGAGGCCTTGGCGTTCTGGCGGGCCGCGCAGGTCACCGGCTACGCCCTGGCCGCACCGGGGGCCTTCCCATGGACCCTGTCGAACAGCGTCACCGGCCGGATCTCGCTCGCCCTGGGGGTGACCGGCCCGTGCACGACCTGGGTGGGGGCGGCGCAGGCCCGCACCGAGGCCGCGCTGGCGGCCCACCTCGACCTCGAGGACGCCATCGTCGACCACGCCCTGGTCGTGACGGTGGCCGGCGAGGAGTCACCCGACGCCGTCGGGTCACCGGTGCGGGTCCTGCTCACCGTCACCGTGCACAGCCGTCCGGGCGTCGGGTAGCGAGCCGGCCGGGCCGTCGCGACGGGCGACGGTCAGGCCTGCTGGGTCAGGTCGGCTGGGTCAGGCCGGCTCGGCCGAGCCGGTCGCCCGGGCGACGTCGCGGATGCCGGCCAGCACCGTCGCCGGGTTGCCGTCCTTGTCGACGACGGCCGCCGCTCCGGCATCCATCGAGCGCCGGAAGCGGCTCGGGTCCGCGCTGGTGGTGAGCACGAGCACCCGGGTGTCCGTGAAGAGGCTGACGACCTGCTGGGTGGCCGTGAGGCCGTCGGTGCCCGGCATCGACAGGTCCATCAGGACGACGTCCGGGCTGGTGCGAGCCACGAGCTCCACGGCCTCGGCACCGTCACTCGCCTCACCGACCCACTCCATGTCGAGCTGGCCGCCCAGCAGCCTGCGGATCGAGTCACGCACCAGCGGGTGGTCGTCGACCACGGCGACCCGGATGGCGGGCGCCACGACGTCCCTCGCCCAGGCGGTGCTGAACGGTGCCGTCGACACACTCGAGCTCATGGGTGCCCTTTCAGGGGGAGCAGGGCCGCGCTGGGACGAGTCCCA